>DASRJF010000001.1:0-4048 GCA_035649615.1 Planctomycetota bacterium
TTCATGGATCCGGAGGAGAAGCGCTCCACGTGGGCAATTGTCCGGGCTGGAGGCGGAACCGTCTCACTGGCTTTGACCACCGAACGGGATGGAGACTTTGAAGTTTTCATGAACTCAGAGGACTGCAAGACGCTGGTGAAGTAACCCGGGGAAGCAATAGTCGCGACTGCGTATCCTCCGCGCTAGTGTCGCATCCAGATTGATTCCCACAGTTGTCACTCGGCCGGTTCGGATGCGACACCTGTTAGAAGTTCGGAGTTCGGAGTTCTGGGTTCTGAGTTCGTTCAGAGTGCTTCGTTCACCGTCCACTCCGAACCCGGAACTTCGAACGAACGCTGAACGCAGCACTCAGAACGTTGAACTTCCAGTCGGCCTTCACGAACGGCGTGTCCACAGGTTACGTCTCAACCGTCAGAATCGACCTTGACGCAACACTAGCCTTGTTCCCCGAGCTTTCTTTCAAACCTCTTGATCAGTTCAATCTTCGTGCTATCGCCCGCCGGCAGCTTCTGGCAAATCGTGGCCGCCGCGTTGGCGAGGTCTCCCGTCGTCGGATGCGAATCGCCGAGGATCCTCGAGGCCAGGTGGCGGATCAGGGGATCGACCTTGGGATCGACGGAGGGAAGGGGCGCGGGCACGGTCGAGTTCAGGATCTCGGAGGGGGGCCGGCCGGTGACGAGGGTCAGGAAGAGCGTGCCGAGATCGGCGGAGTCGATGGTCGGGTCGAGGCGGCCCGTTTCCCGGCCGGAGAGCGCGAGCCCGATTCTCCTCAGGCCGAAGTCCAGGATGTAGGGACGCCCGGCGTCATCGAGGATGACGTTGTGGGGCGTGAGGTTGCTGTGGAACTGGGACTTCTCGTGCGCCGCCTGCAGGGCGCGCGCGACCTGGTAGAACGCCAGCAGGCCGGTCCGGGGAGGTCCCGACCACGTGGCCAGGTTCGGGCCCGGGATGTACTCGCGCACCAGGAAGTGGATCTCCCCGACGCGGGAGAACTTCTGGTTCGGGACGATGACGGGGGAGTTGATCTTCGCGATCCCCTGGAGCGCCGCGACCGCCTTGGCCAGCCGCCCGGCGTCGGGCGCGTTCCCGAGGAGCCGCACGACGAGGCGGCCGGGGATCCGGGCGTGCGTCGCCTCCCACGTGCGCGGGCCGAGCGCCTGGTGCAGCGTGTAGTTTCCGAGGCATGCCGCGGGACCGCTTTCCGGCCGCGACCGCAGCGGGCGCTCCGGCAGCTTCGGCGACGCCACGAGACGCTGGAGCTTTCGGAGCTGGGAGTCGGGCAGTTGTGTCATGTTCTTTCTCGGCTTACTCGCCGAACAGCTCGGCGATCTCTTCCTTGAAGTCTTCCTCGGAAACGCAGTATTCGCGCACGAATTTCTCGATGAGACCCCGGAGACGCCGGCGCGCGTCCGCCAGGTAGTTCGTGACGTCCCAGATCTTCAGCCCCAGCTCCTTGGCGACGCTCTCGTACGAGACGTCGTCGCCCTCGCCGAACTGGTACCGGTCGAAGACCGCCATGTACCGGTCCTTGTCCTCCGCGGCATAGGCGCGACGGAGGTCGGCGACGGCCCGCGCGAAGAGCGTCCGCGTCCACTCCCTCCGGTACAGGTCCTCCGGCGGGTCCACCTCGTTGACGGGGATGTCCGCGCCCTCCGCCTCCATGGCGGCGTCGAGGGAGAGCGTCTTGTGGGCGCCGCCCCGGCGGCGCGTCTTCGATTCCGCGTACTGGTTGCGGAGGAAATTCTCGAGCGCCGTCCTCAGCAGGGCGCGGAAGCGGCCGCGGTCGCGGTCGGCATCCTGGAAGAACTCCTTTTCGAGGATGGAAGCGACGAACGCCTGCGTAAGGTCCTTGGCGTCTTCGTTGGATTTGCCCCACTTGCGGCGGACGTAGACATAGATGGATCGCCAGTACATCTGGACCAGCTGGTGGAGCGCCGCCCGGCGCGCCTCGGGGTCGACCGCCCCGGTGCGGAGGATGGCGGACCAGGGCGTGGCGGGGAACCGGTCCGGCCCGATCCCCATCTCCGTGTCCTGCCCGCGGCTGTCGTTCATGGTGGATCCGATTATAGCCGTCGCCGGGGGCGGTCCTTTTGCGGATTCCTCAAGGTTTGACAGCCTCGGGAACGTCCCCTATAGTGAGACGATTCCCGACCACCCGAACATCGCAGGTCCGGGCAAGAATCCGACGGATTATTTGAAGCCCGGAGGGGGCGGGATTGTTGACTCAAGCGGAAGCCGAACGACGCTGGTTGGATCAAGGGTCCTCACTCACGTGGAGGTAGTATGCGCTTCGGGGCTTTGAAGAGCGGCGCGATGTTCGTGACGGCGTTTGCCGCCATGTTCGCGGCGCTGTCGGTCGGCGCTCCGGCGGCGAAGTCGCAGGTCGGGTTGCTTCAGCGCATGACATTCATGCACCAGAACCCGCAGCTGCACTTCAGCATCGTCGACCCCACGCTGCCTCCCACGCCGGCCGCGTCGGAAGTGGTCGGCAAGTTCCTCTCGGCGTCGGCCCAGTCGAGCAACCTGGTCGAGGGCCACCCGTACCCGCACCACATCGATCCGGACTACCTGTACGGCATCACGAAGGACGGCTTCACGATCCGGCGCGTGGGCCAGACCGGCAGCCCGATCGACACCGCGAACTTCGGCAACCTGTTCTCGCGGGTGACCGGCGCGTGGCTGGTGACCAACCAGGTGCCCATGAACCCCCAGTGGATCCCGCGCGCCTACGACCTGAAGGAGCACTTCGTCATCGTCGGCGAGGTGAACCAGGGCAACCCGAGCCTGGTGGGCAACACGACCGGCATGATGATGGTGAATCCGAAGACCATGGCCGGGTACAACATCGGCCAGGCCACCATGTTCCTCGGGCCGGCCGCCGGCTTCATGTTCGAGGACGTCTGCTTCGGCGTCTACCCCGGCCTGGACGCGGACTACTCGACGATCGCCGACAACGAGTATCGCTACGTCATCTTCATGTCGCTGGACCAGACGGACGACCACCAGCTCTTCGTCCTCTCGCTCAACGCGACCGAGTCGATGAACGGCACCGATCCTCCGAACCCCTGGAACCCGGTCCCCCAGGAGCGCGGCCCCCCCTACACGAACGTGTACCCGGTCATCACCTCGAACCCGCACACGGACAACGAGCCCATCACGGCCGTGGACAACGGCCAGATGTACTGCCGCTCCTACTACGCGCGGCCCGAGCTGACCGCCACGGGCTTCGGCGCCCCGACGGACGTCACCTACGTGATCGTCGGGTACGTCGTCCTGGTGCTGCCCAATCCCAACCGGTGGGCGTGCGTCATCGGAAGCTACACCCTCGGCACGGACGACCCGATCGCCGTGGCGGGCGGGTCCTTCTTCGCGTCGGGCACCTACTACACCGACGACATCTTCAAGGGCATGACGATCGTCGGCGACTGGCTCATCTGCAGCACGGGCGACGGCAACGCCGGCGACGGGTTCGCCGACTTCTTCGAGCCGGTCTACCTGCCCGAGTTCATCGACGGCACCCCGGACGCGGGCTTCTCGGCCACGTCCAGCCAGGGACCCGCGACCGCGGGCTTCGCCGGCTACCACGTGAACATCACGGGCCATCCGGTCATCACCTACCTCGGCTCCGGCGCGGGCCAGAGCGTCGTGGCCGCGACCACGCGCAACCCGATGACGGATCACATCGCCGAGCGCGCCACCGGCTCCGGCCTCATCAACGGCCCGCTGACGAACATCGACATGCACACGGAGGAGGAGAAGCTGCTCGGCGTCAACATCCGCCGCGCGCCTCAACCCTTCGTCGGGTTCTTCTTCTCCGAGGATCCGGCCTCGAACTTCCCGGGCTTCCGGGATGGCAGCGGCGGCGGCGACGGCAGCGGCGGGTGCTCCGGCAGCGCGGACGGAAGCGCGGGCCACTCGGCCGGCCTCCTGGCGCTCGTCGGCATGGTCTTCCTCGTCTTCCAGGTCGTGAGGGAAGCGCGGAAAGCGTAAGCTCGACTCGAATTCCAGACGCCCCGCGGGGAAACTCGCGGGGCGTTTTTATTGGTCC
>DASRJF010000002.1:0-2889 GCA_035649615.1 Planctomycetota bacterium
CAGATTCGCCACCAGGGACCCGGGACCGTGCGGCTCCGGGCCCTCCCCGGGCACACCGGGGGGAGGCAGCACATGCCCGAGGCGGAAGCGCCCGTCGTCTGGGGAGACTTCGAGGTCCGGTTCGACCGGCTCCTGGGCCGGGGCGGCATGGGATCCGTCTACGAGGCCCGCCAGGTCTCCCTCGACCGGAAGGTCGCCGTCAAGGTCCTCGACACCGACCGCGCGCCCAGCGAGCCGCTCGCCGAGGGGTTCCTGGAGAAATTCCGGCACGAGGCGCGCGCGCTCGCGAAGCTCAACGACCCCCGCATCGTCACGATCCTCCAGTCGGGCCAGGCCGACGGGAAGTGCTGGTACGCGATGGAGCTCGTCGAGGGCGAGACCGTCGACCAGCGGATCTCGGACCAGGGGGCCTTCGAGTCCCGCGAAGCCGCCCGCGTCGCCGCCGAGGTGGCGCGCGCGCTCGCCGCCGCGCTCGCCCAGGGAATCATCCACCGCGACGTGAAGCCCGCGAACATCTTCCTGACCGCCGACGGGCGCGTGAAACTCGGCGACTTCGGACTCGCCCGGTCAGGGGGATTCAAGCCCACGCGCTTCACCGAGATGAACGCCGTGGCCGGGACGCCGGAGTACGCCTCCCCCGAGCAGGCCGCGAACGGGTCGTGCGATCACCGGAGCGACCAGTACTCGCTCGGCGCCGTCCTCTTCGAGATGGTGACCGAGCGGCCTCCGTTCGGAGGCGCGAACGCGCTCGAGACGTTCTTCAAGCACGCCCATGAACCGCCGCCGCTGCCGACGAGGCTCAACCCCGAAATCCCTCCCGCCCTCGAAGCGGTCATTCTCCGCTGCCTCGAGAAAGAACCCGGTCGCCGCTATCCGAACTACGACGAACTGATCCGCGATCTGGAGGCCTTGAGAGTCGAGCCGGCCGTGGCCGCATCCGAGCCGCCCCGGGGATCCGAGCGTCCGACGCTGGCCATTCGCACGGCCGTTGTCGCGGCCGCCGTGCTGCTCGGCTTCTCGATTTGGGGCGCGACGCGTATCTTCTCGACGGGTCCCCAGCCGGCGCCTCCGCAGGAGCCGGCGCCCGTGGCGAAGGTGAAGGAGGAGCCTCTCCCTCCGCCGCCACCCGCTCCCCCTCCCGCGCCGGTTCCGGCCGAGGAGCCTCCCAAGCCGCCGCCTGAAGTCGACGAGGCTCTGGCGCTCAAGGCGGCGTGGGATGCCTGCAATCGCGGCGACGCGGCGACGCTGGAGGCGTATCTCGCGACCACGCCGGACCCGGTCCTCGCGGACGAACTGGCGGGAATCCGCGACCCCTTCGCGCACCCGAAGACGAAGGCGTTCACGCGCGCCATCGCCGGACTCTACGACGCGCGACCGCACGCGCCCGTGCCGGTCGGCGAGATCGCCGCGTGGAAGGCCTATCCGGACGTGACGGAGGGAAAGTGGGAGGCGATCGGTGCCGGGATCCGCCTCCGGGACAAGGCGAACACGACGTGGCTGACCCGGGACGCGGCGGCGGGTCGCGGCTTCTCGGTGTCGCTGAAGTTCACGCCGGAGGGGGCCTCGTCGTGGGCGGGCGTCGCGCTCTCCCCGATGTCGGAGAAGTCCTACCACATGCTCCACGTGCTGGCGACCGGGGAGAAGCGCGTGGCGAGCCTCCTTGAACTTCGCGACAACCAGGCGCAGGGTCGTGGCGAGATCGACATTCCGGCGGCCGAGTCGCACGAGTTCGCGGTCGTGGAGCGCGGGGGCCGGTTCGCGTGTTTCGTCGACGGAACGTTCGTGGGCTGGGAGGACGGCCTCGGTCCCGGATCCAGGTTGTCCATCGGGGTGAACAGGGGAGTGATTGAGGTGACGGAAGTTCGAATGGCGAGGTGACACCATGAATCGCAGGCAAATGGCCTCGGTGTGGGCGGCGGGGGCGGTGAGTTCCCTTTCGGTTGCGGTTCTCGTCGGACTCGCGGTGTCTCCGCGCGAGCCCCAGGAAGGCGGGGAGGGCCGCGCGGCCCGCGAGGCGCGCGCGGAACAGGCGGAACGGACCGTCGTCTACGATCCGCAGAACTACCTCGGCTTCGATCCCCAGGCGTTCTTCGTCCCGCCCAAGGTCACGGAGGTGCGGGTCGAGGAGCGCCACGCGCTGCAGGAATGCGCGATGGAGTACGCTCCGAGCGTCTCGGAAGCGACCGACGCGACGCTCTTCGCCGATCCCGGCCAGGTGATCGGGCTGGGTCCGGTCTTCGGCGATCGCGGGTTCCACGTTCACGTGATCGCGGGCGGCAAGGACCGGGTCTTTCGTCCCGACGCGCGCGGCAATCTTTCGATGGCGGCGGACTCCGTGCCGTCGCGGATCGTGCTCGTGACGACGCCCTTCACCATCGAGTATCCGAGTTCGCGCGTCTTCATTCCGCCGTACACGATGTCGCTCAGGGTGCTGGGAGCGGACCAGCTTCCCGGGATTGTCGCGGCGCAGTCGTTCGCCCGCGCGGTGAAGCCGTCGGAGAACGCGGCCGCGGATCTCTTCGTGGCGACGATGCCGCGGAACGACAACGAGTTCGTCTTCGCCGCCTACGACTTGTCCGGCAGCCGCGCCGACCTGGAGACCGGACTGTGGCTCGCGTCGGCGGATCGCTACATCCTCCAGCCCACCTTCCGCGCGTGGGTGGAGGACCAGGGGCGCGTCGCCCAGAAGGTGGAGATCCTGCCGTTCCCCCCGACGGCGGGATACGCCGCGGCCGGGACGGAGAGTTTCCAGGTCGAGTCGGCTTCCGGCGCGATCGCCGACGTCTCGATTCCTCCCCGGCCGCATGTCGAACTGCCCGACACGAGCGTCGAGCCGCTTCCCGCGGTGACGGTGACGGCCACGTTCTACGGCTTCCCCAAGGGCGCGTC
>DASRJF010000003.1:0-5146 GCA_035649615.1 Planctomycetota bacterium
GGACGCTGATGACCCCCGTGCCGCCGCTCTGCGCCACGCCCAGGGTCCGCACGGCGCGCACGACGGCGCCCTCTCCCTCCCCGATCACCTCCCACTCGGGCGAGAATCGGATGGAGAACCCCCGCGCGGGATCGACGAACCGCAACGGCCGCCACGCCAGGTACCAGATGGCGGCCGCGAAGACGGCGAACGTCGCCACGGCCAGGGCGGCCAGCGTCCAGAAGCGTCGTGTCATGTCAGTTGATTGAACAGCCGGGAGGCGCCCGCCGTTGGACGAACCGCACCTTCCCTGCCGGCGTTCATAAGTTATAACTCAACCGTGCCGATACACGCTACGTGCTATCGGCGAGGGAACGGGGGGCGTACTTCACCCCGGCGGCCCTGGCGGAGACGCTCTGCCGCTGGGCCGTCCGGCCCGGCGACCGCGTCCTCGACCCCGCCTGCGGCGACGGCGTCTTCCTCCGCGCGGCCCGCGGGATGGGCGCCCGCGCGACCGGCTACGACATCGACCCCGCGAGCGCCCGCGCCGCCGGCGCCGAGTGCGCCGACTTCTTCGACAGGCCCGGGGGATCGTTCGACGCCGTCGTCGGCAACCCGCCCTACGTCCACTTCAGCGCCGCGAACTCCTTCCGCAAGGCGCGCGCCGCCGCCGCCCGGCTCGGTGTCACCTTCGGTGCGGGCGCCAGCTCCTGGGCCCCGTTCCTCGTGGCCGCCGCCGACGCCGTCGCGCCCGGCGGCCGCCTCGCGATGGTCGTCCCCCGGGAAGCCCTCTTCGTCGACTACGCCCACGCGCTCCTCGCGCACCTCCGCCGCCGGTTCCCGGGCGTCGACATCATCTGCGTCCGGGATTTCCTGTTCCCGGGCGCGCTGGAAAAAGTCGCGATCCTCCTGTGCGGACCGGGCGCCGGATCCAGGATCCGCGAAGTGGAAGGGGCCGCCGATCTCACGCCGGCCTTCCTGGAACAGTCCGGCGGCTCGGCGGAATCGCTCGGCTGGAGCCGCGTTCCCTCCCGCGACCGCGACCTCGCCCGCCGCGCCCTGGATCGCCTGGCGCCGCTCTCCGAAATGGCCGAGGTCAATGTCGGCATCGTCACGGGCGACAAGGACTACTTCCTCGTGAAGAGCCTCCCGTCGCGGGCCGTCATCGCGTCCCCGACCTGGCTCAAGGGCGCGACGCTTACGGGCGGCGACCTCCGGGGCCGGCCCCGGCTTCTCGACGTGCCCGCCGACTACGCGGGCGGCGACGCCCGCCTCGACGCGTACCTGGCGGCGGGGATCCGGAAGGGCGTCCACCGCCGCTACAAGTGCGCGGAGCGCGCCTGCTGGTGGCGGCCCCGCATCGGCGCGCCGCCCGACGCCTTCCTCACGTACCTCAACGACCGCCTGCCGCGGCTCGTCCTCAATCGCGCCGGCGCCCTGTGCACGAACAACCTCCACCGCGTGTCCTTCCGCGGGCCCGTCTCGGTCGGCGCCTTCTACAACTCCGCGACGCTGCTGTCGATGGAACTCGGCGGCCGGGTCCTCGGCGACGGAGCGCTCAAGATCGAGCCGGGCGACACGTCCAGGATCCGCATGCCGCGCGTCCTCAAGGATCCCTTGGTGGCTGTCGATCTCGCGTTGCGGGCGGGGGATGAGGAGCTCGCGATCCGGATCGCGGGAGACGCGTCCGGCCTGCCGCGCCGCGAACTGGCCGCCTGCCGGAGGGCCCACCGGACCCTGAGAGATCTGCGCCTCGGCGAACGTCGTCGGAAAGCCTAGTCAGACGGCTTCTTGCCGGCCTCTCGCCAGAGGCCGATGGCCATCAGGGCTGAGCCGGCGATCGCCACGTAGCTGACCCACATCGGGATCGCGTTAGGGCCGACGTTCGCCTCCCAACCGTTCGCGACGCGGATCACGTGGACCACCGCAAACGCGGCGAATAGCAGCGCCGCAAGCCGGGAAAACAGACGGCTCATGGTAGGTTCCCCCTTATTCAAGCCTCGGCCCCCATTCTATGCTTCATCATGGGCCTTCGGGCCTCGCCCCGCCGTAGCCCGACACATGACGCCGAGGCGGAGGCGGGTTGCCCATAGCGTTCGGCTTTGCTATAACCGCCGATCCCCTAAAGGAACCACTTTGTGGCCACCATTCGCTACACCCTGTCGATGCCCGAGCCCCAAACCCACCTCTTCCACGTGAAGATCGAGGTCGAGGACTTCCCGGGCCCCGACGTCGATTTCATCATGCCCGTCTGGACCCCGGGCGCGTATGCCGTGCGCGATTTCGCCCGCAACGTCCAGGATTTCGACGCGGGCGGGCGCGGCTGGTCGAAGGTCGACAAGAGCCGCTGGCGCGTGAAGGCGAACGGCGGATCGAAAGTGACCGTGACCTACCGCGTCTGGGCGTTCGAGCTCGAGGTCGACCGCAGCCATCTCGACGACACGCACGGCTACTTCAACGGCGCGTCGGTCTTCATGTACGTCGACGGCGCGAAGGGCGACCCGGTCACGCTCGACATCAAGCCCTACCGCGGCTGGAAGGTCACGACCGGCCTCGACCGCGTCGCCGCGAACCGCTTCAACGCCGCCACCTACGACGAGCTCATCGACTGCCCGACCGACATCGGGACGGCGCCGGTGAAGACCTTCCGCGTCCGCGGCAAGGAGCACCGGGTCCTCATCCACGGCGAGCAGAACTGGGGCCACGACCGCGTCACGCGCGATTCGAAGCGCATCGTCGAGGAGGCGGCGCGCATGTTCGGCGGCCTCCCGTACGACCACTACACGTTCCTCTTCTTCGCGACGAGCGGCCCGGCCCTCGGCGGGCTCGAGCACCGCAACTCGACCGCGATCACGCTGAACCCGTGGATCGGCCGCCCGGCCAAGAGCTACGAGCGCGTCCTCGAGGTGACGAGCCACGAGTTCTTCCACCTCTGGAACGTGAAGCGCATCCGCCCGACGGCCCTCGGGCCGTTCGACTACGAGCGCGAGACGTACACGAAGCTGCTCTGGGTGATGGAAGGGATCACGTCCTACTACGACGACCTGATCTGCGAGCGCGCGGGCCTGTACCCGGACGGGCGCTACCTCAAGAAGGTCGCCGAGGCGATCGAGAAGTACCGCGAGAAGCCGTCCCGGCTCCGGCAGAGCCTGACGGCCTCGAGCTTCGACACCTGGCTCTGGAGATACGAGGGGGACGGCAACAGCGTCAACCGGATGATGTCGTACTACGAGAAGGGGTCGCTCGTCGGAATGTGCCTCGACCTCGAGATCCGCCGGCGCACCTCGAACCGCAAGTCGCTCGACGACGTGATGCGCCACCTGTGGAGCGACGTCGCCCAGAAGGGGCGCACGCTCGAAGAGGACGACCTGCGCCCGATCGTGGAGCGCGTCGCGGGCGCGTCGTTCAAGGAGTTCTTCGACAAGTACGTCGACGGCACGGCCGAGGTGCCGTTCGAGTCGTTCCTGAAAGCCTGCGGGCTCGAGCTCGTGAAGGAGCCGCCCAAGGGCGACGACGCGAAAGACGAGCCGAAGGCGCTCGCGTGGCTCGGGATCGGCACGCGCGCGAACGGCGAGCGGCCCTCGATCGCGAACGTCGCGGAGGGATCGCCCGCGTGGCGCGACGGCCTGTCGCCGGGCGACGAGATCGTCGCGGTCGACGGGGCGAAGGCCACGGCCGACAATTTCCCGACGCTGCTCAAGGATTTCGCGCCGGGCAGGAAGGCGCGGATCACCGTCTTCCGCGGCCCGCGGCTGGTCCACGTGCCGGTGACGCTGGGGCGGAAGGAGAACGTCGCGCTCGCGATCCGGCCCGCGAAGAAGGCCGGCGCGCTCGAGAAGTCGATCCACCGCGGGTGGCTCCGGAAGAAGTGGGCGCCGCCGCCGAAAAAGAAGAGTTCTTAGTTCTTGGTTCTGGGTTCTGGGTTCGTTCTGAGTGCGGAGTTCGTGGTTGCGGCGACGGCGAACGCCGAACTCCCACAGAAGGGGACCAAGCCATAGCGGTCCGGTATCTTGAGCTCGAGCTGGAATACGTCCGACCCCTCGCCGGATCGTCGCCTCCCGTCCGCGACCCCCTCTCGTTCGCGCTTCCCGCCGACCGGATCGCCGTCGTCTGCGACCGCCCGGAAGCGGTCACGTTCCGGCTCGTCCGAGTCGACGGAGGCGAGACCGTCCTTCCGCATCCCCCCGACCTGCACCCGCGCCTCGTGGCGGAGGACGGCGAGGGGAAACTCCTCGTGGTCGGGGCCGGGTCCGGCGACAACGCCGCGCTCCTCGCGCTCGACGGGCGGGTGATCCGCCGCTTCGACCTTGGCCCCGGGATCTCGGACGTCTGCTACGACGCCGACGGCAACATCGTCGTGCTCCGCGCGATCCGGCGCGGCCCCAAGTCCCCGCTCATGGACCGCTACGGTCCGGAGGGGGATCGCGTGGACGGGGACGAGTCGATCCGCCGGATCATGGACCACACGTCGCGGACGTCGGGCCGGATGCTCCTCATCCAGCGCGACGGGACGGTCTGGCTCGACATGGCCGAGAAGTACGACGTCGACGGCGCGCTCCTGGACGTGATCGAGCCCGCGGAGATTTTCGGCCCGGGGCGGATCTCGGCGGACCGGTTCGGCTGGGACGGCGTGGTCGTCCTGTCGGAGCGCGGCGTCCTGACGGCGCTGCTGCCGTCGGGCCGGAAGCGGATTTTCCGGATCCCGGAGGCCGCGGTGCGCGACGCGCTGGGCCGCCCGCTCTCCGCCGACCACGACCTCATCGCGACGCGGGAGGAGCACCTGGTCGTGCTGGCGACGGATCACCCTACGCTCTTGGGTTTCCGCATGCTCTCGGAGTGAGTCGGCATCCGGCAGCCGGCATCCGGCATCGGGGGGGCGGGCGCCATCGCCGGGCCAAGGGAGTTGCGAGGCGACAGGAGCCAGAAAAGAGCGCTCACATCCGATTAGACGAGCGGTCCGTCGTCGTCGAAGGGCGATCTCGGCTTGGGCGGCGGGTCGAACGGGCGGGCGCGGAAGCCGATCGAGATCAGGTCGGCCGCCGCCTTGAGCACCTCGACCTCCTCGTCGCTGAAGGCCGCGCTCCGGCGCTTCACGACCAGGCGGCCCGACGGGGGCTCGCCGATCCCCAGGGGAACCGACACTCCGAAGAGTCCGTCTTCCTCCGTT
>DASRJF010000004.1:0-6220 GCA_035649615.1 Planctomycetota bacterium
ATCTTGCCGAGGAATCCGATCAGCCAGATCAGCCCGCCCCCGACGACCGCCCCCACCGAGGCGTGCACCAGCCCGACCGCCACCGGACGCAGGGCGTCCGCGAGGAAGGGAAACCTGGACGGGACGATGGCCGCATACTTGTCGGTCTGCTGGTAGATGAACGAGAAGGCGCCGCCCACCACGACCCCCAGGACGAGCCCCCCCAGCGTGATCTCGTCGGGGAGGATCGTGAACTCGAGATCGATGAACGTGCAGACGATGAGGGCCGACGCGAGCCCGGCCTGGACGCCGAACCACACCGCGCGCTCCCACTCCCAGTCCGCGCGTCCGTGGTACAGCTGGACGTACGCGGCCCACGCGAAGATCGCGCCGGTGAGCATCTCGACCGCGATGTACCGGAACGAGATGGGCGTTTTGCAATGGCGGCATTTCCCGCCGAGGACCAGCCAGCTCACGACGGGGATGTTGTCGTACCACGCTATGAAGTTCCGGCAGGAGATGCAGCGCGAGCGCGGCTTGACGATCGACATGCACTCGCGCGGAAGGCGGAAGATGCAGACGTTGAGGAAGCTGCCGACGAGGAGCCCGGTGAGCCCGGCAAAGATCAGCAGGACGACCTTTTGATCGGGGGTCATGTCCGGCTGTCAGTCTACCTGAAGACCGATGACGGATGACCGATGACAGATGACTGTCGGCTCTTTCTGAAGTCTGAAGTCCGAAGTCTGAAGTCTGTCCGGGCCCGCTACTCGGCCCTCATCGCGGCGCCGAGCGTGCCCAGCTTCTGCCGGATCTCCTTGATCGACGTGCTGCCGAGGTTCTTGCTCTTCAGCAGGTCGGACTCGGAGTAGTTCAGGAGATCGCCGACGGTGACGACTCCGAGCTTCTCGAACACCTTCCGGATGCGGCCCGACCATTCGAAGTCGGCCAGCGCGCGGTTCTTCACCTCGTCCTGCGCCTCGCCCTCGACGGGCTCCCCGCCCGGGGCGGCCGCGATCTCGCCGCCGCTCGCCAGGTTCAGGCCCTTGGAGGTGAGGAATTCCTTCACCTCGCGCAGGGACGTCTTGCCGAAGTTGGGGATCTCGAGCAGCTCCTCCTCCGTGCGATGGACGAGGTCGCCCAGCGTCGCGAGGCCGAGCTTCTGGAGCGCGTTGCGGACGCGCTGGGAGAACGTCACGTCGGCCAGCGGCAGGCCGAGCACCTGCGCCATACGCGCCTCGCGGCGCGCCGCCTCCTCGTCGTAGAACATGCTCAGCGACGCCTCGGCGTCGCGGAGGTAGAGCCGGGCGCGGGGGTGCGTGGGGAAATACTCCAGGACGGCGCGGAAGCAGTCCGCCGCCTTCTCGAACTCGTTCCGGTCCTCGTAGAAGATCCCGAGGTTGATCATGGTGTTGACGTGGATCGGCCGCTGGCGGCGGAGCTGTTCATACAGCTCCAGCGCCCGGTCGTCCTCGCCGCCGAGGTCGTACAGGTACGCCAGCCGGAAGAGGGCCCGCGGATGGCCGGGCTCCTTGTCGAGCGCCTTCTCGTACTTCTCGACGGCCTCGCCGTGGTAGCCCTGGAAATCGAGGGAGAGCCCCTGGACGTAGAGCAGGTCGGCGTGGTCGGAATTCTTCTTCAGGAACCGCTCGAGGATCTTCTCGGCGGAATCGTAGTCGTTCGCGCGGACGTAGGCCTCGGCGAGGCCCGCCGCGGCGGAGACGTCGGAGGAATCGGCCTCGAGCGCCTCCTTGAGCTGGGCGATGGCCTGCTCCGTCTTCCCCACGTCGAGGTACGACAGGCCGAGCAGGTAGGCCCGTTCCCGGCTGGAGCGCGCCTGCTCGAAGAGCGGGATCGCCTCCTCGACGCGGCCCAGGGCCCAGAGGATCGCGGCCTTCCGCGTGTCCGCCTTGTTCTCGCTGGAGAGCTTCTTGGCGACCGCGGGGAAGTCCTCGAGCAGCTTCTCGAGGGCGCTGCGCCGCTCGATGCTGCAATGGATCTGGCGGCGGGCCTCGGCGAACTGCTCGGGGGCCACGTCCTCGGACGCGATCAGGGCGGACAAGTCGAGGGTCTCTTCGGCCGTGGGCATGGGGGGCAATCTCCTGCGCGGAACACTTAAAAGGGAAAAAACTTATACAGCATGCGCCTGGAGGGGTCAAGCCCAAGGTCCAAGGTCCTGCGTCCAAGGTGATCCAACGTCCTGGGGTCCAAAGCCGGTCCTGGGTCTAAGCCCCGAACCTTTGACCCTGAACTCAGGACTTGGCCGCCTTGGATACCTTTACGCTTGCGGGCCGCAGCACACGGTCGTGGATCGTGTAGCCCCGCCGAACCTCCTGGACGATGGAGCCCTCCGCGACACCCGGGGGCGCCTCGACGGTCTCCGACGCCTCGTGGAACTCGGGATCGAACTTCCGGCCGACGGTCTCGATGGGTCGCACCCCCGTCTTCGCGAAGATCCGGAGGAGTTCCCGCTGGACGAGCCGGATGCCCTCGAGGACGCCCGGATTTTCGCCCTTCTCCGCCGCGGCCAGGACGCGCTCGAGGTCGTCGGCCAGCGGGAGCAGCTCGCGCAGGAGGCCGTCGGTGCCGAACCGGACCAGGTCCTCGCGTTCGCGCCGGACCCGGGCCTGGTAGTTGATGAAGTCCGCCTGCGTCCGCTTCGCGAGATCGAGGTATTCCGCGGCCTTCGCGCCGGCCGCCCTCAGGATCTCGAGTTCCGACGCCGGAACCGTCTCCATCGCCGGGGCGGATTCCGGGGTCGCGGGCCCGTTGCCGTCTTTCTTGGGGTTGTCGGCCATTTCTCTTAACCGAATAGCTTGTCGAAGAAGCCCTTCTTGCCGCCGGTCTCGTGCTCGATCTTCGTGAATTCCTGGAGCAGCTCTTCCTGCCGCTTCGTGAGCTTGGCGGGAACCTGGATCACGGCGCGGACGTAGAGGTCGCCCCGGCCCCGGCCCTGGACGTGCGGCAGTCCCTCGTTCCGCAGCCGGAACACGGTGTGGGACGCCGTCCCGCGCGGGATCTTGAGCTTCGCCCGCCCCTCGACCGTGGGGACCTCGATCTCCGCGCCGAGGGCCGCCTGCGCGAAGGTGATCGGGATCTCGCACTGGAGGTCCGCGCCGTCGCGCTTGAAAAACTCGTGCTCCCGCACGTAGACGTCGACGTACAGGTCGCCCGGCGGTCCGCCGTCGCGCGAGGGCTCCCCCTCGCCCGCCACGCGCATCCGCGTGGAATCCTCGATGCCCGCTGGAATCTTGACCGTGATCTCCCGTTTCACGCGCTGCGTTCCGCGGCCCCGGCAGGACTCGCAAGGGTCGGTGATCCGCTTCCCCTCGCCGCCGCACGTCGGGCAGGTCCGCTGGACGCTGAAAAAGCCGGCGCTCTGCATGACCATGCCGCGCCCGCCGCACGTCCGGCACGTCTCCGGCCCCTTCCCGGGCTTGGAGCCCGACCCGGAGCAGGTCTTGCACAGCTCCTCGCGCCAGAGGTCGATCTTCTTCTCGATCCCCTTCGCGGCCTCGAGGAAATCGAGCGCGATCTCGACCCGGAGGCTGGTCCCCTTGCGCGGTCCCCGGCGCCCGCGGCCGACGTTGAAGAAATCCCCGAACGAGCCCTCGCCCCCGAAGATGTCGCCGAAGCTGCGGAAGATGTCTTCGAACGAGGCGCCCTCGAAGTCGCGCGTCGCGTATCCCCTCAGGCCCTCCGGCCCGAACCGGTCGTACTGCTTGCGCTTCTCATCGTCGGAGAGGACGTCGTAGGCCTGGGAGATCTCCTTGAACTTCTTCTCGGCTTCCTTGTCGCCGGGATTCCGGTCGGGATGGAATTTCAGCGCGAGCGTGCGGAACGCCTTCCGGATGTCCTCCGCGGAGGCGCTCTTCGGGACGCCCAGGATTTCGTAGTAATCCTTCTGTTCTGCCACGTTCGCCATCTCAGGACTCGAACTTCACGCTAATGCACGGTTCCCGCGACAGCCTTCTTCTGATCCTTCAGCTCCACGATCACCGCCCCGGACGTCAGGAGCATCGACGCGGCGCTCGCGGCGTTCTGCAGCGCGCACCGGACGACCTTCGCCGGATCGATCAGGCCCGTCTTGAACGCGTCGACGAACTCGCCCTTCATGGCGTCGAACACCTTCCCCGGCGATTCCTCCAGCGTCTCCTGCGCCACGACGGAGGGGTCGAATCCCGCGTTCCGGGCGATGTTGGCCACGGGGGCGCGGAGCGCGAGGGCGAGGACGCGGGCGCCCGTCGCCTCGTCCCCTTCCAGCTTGAGCTTCCCCACGGCCGCGGCGGCCCTCAGGAGCGCGGCGCCCCCTCCGGGCACGACGCCCTCTTCCGCGGCGGCGCGCGCCGCGTGCACGGCGTCGTCCACCCGGTACTTCCGCTCCTTCACCTCGGACTCCGTCGCGCCTCCCACCTTCAGGAGGGCGACGCCGCCCTTCAGCTTCGCGAGCCGCTCCTCGTACTTCTCCCGGTCGTAGTCGCTCGTGCTCTTCTTGATGGACGCCCGGAGCTCCTCGATCCGCGCCTCGACGGCCTTCTTGTCGCCCCCGCCGCCGACGATCGTCGTGGCTTCCTTCTCGACCTTGATCCGGTCCGCCTTCCCGAGCTGGGCGAGCCGGACCTTCTCCAGCTTGAGGCCGAGCTCTTCGGAGACGACCGTCCCGCCGGTGAGGATCGCGAGGTCCTGGAGGATCGCCTTCCGGCGGTCCCCGAACGCGGGGGCCTTCACGGCCACGGCCTTCAGGACGCCCCTCAGTTTGTTGACCACGAGGGCCGCGAGCGCCTCGCCCTCGACCTCTTCGGCGACGATGAGGATGGCGCGCCCCGTCTGGGCGACCTGCTCGAGGACCGGGACGATTTCCGCGACGTTGGAGATCTTCCGGTCGCAGATCAGGAGGTAAGCGTCGTCGTACTCGGTGGTGAGCGTTTCGGGCTTGTTGATGAAATAGGGCGAGATGTAGCCCTTGTCGAACTGCAGGCCGTCCACGAATTCGAGGCGCGTGTCGAAGGTCTTCCCCTCCTCGACCGTGATCACGCCTTCGCGGCCCACCTTGTCGATGGCGTCGGCCACGAGCGTCGCCACGGGCTCGTCGAAGTGGGAGCTGACCCGCGCGACGGCGAGATAGCCGTCGCGACCCTCGACGGGGCGGCTCATCTTCTTCACGGCCTCGACGGCCGTTTCGACCGCGAGGTCCAGGCCGCGCTTGAGCGCCGCGGGATCGGCCCCGGCGGCGATGTTGCGCAGGCCCTCGGAGTAGATCGCCTCGCTGAGCACGATCGCCGTGGTCGTCCCGTCGCCCACGGCGTCGTTCGTCTTGTCCGCGGCCGCGTTGGCGAGCTTCGCTCCGACGTTCTCGATCGGGTCGGGCAGCTCGACCTCCTTGGAGACCGTCACGCCGTCCCGCGTCGCCTGCGGGCGCCCGCTCTTGCGGTCCATGAGGACGTTCCGTCCGCTCGGGCCGAGCGTCACGGAGACCGCCTTCGCGAGGGCGCGAATCCCCGTGAGCATCTTGCGGCGCCCTTCGTCGTCGTACATCAACTGTTTAGCCATTGGGTTCCTCGTTTGCATCCCGCATCCCGCATCCGGGATGCCGGATGCCGAATGCCGGATGCCGTTCTTACTCGATGACGGCGAGAATCTCGCTCTCCTGGACGATCTTGTATTCCTGTCCTTCCAGCTTGATGTCGTTGCCGCCGTACTTGCCGTAGAGGACCCGGTCGCCCTTCTTGACCGCGAGGGGCACGACTTTCCCGTTGCCCAGCACGCGTCCCGTGCCGACGGCGACGACCTCGCCCTTCGTCGGCTTCTCCTTCGCCGTGTCGGGAAGGATGATCCCGCCCGCCGTCTTGTCGGTGGACTCGAGGGGCTTCACGACCACGTGATCCGCCAGGGGTCTGAGTTTCATAACGTTCTCCGTTTGCCGTTTACCGTTTCGTTCGCCGTTTACCGTTCACCGTAACCTGAACAACAACCCGCCGAAGCCCCGACAGAAACCCACAAGCAGACACGGGGCGAAGGCGGTCACATCATCGGGGCGCCGGCGGCGCCCACGGCCTTCGCCGCCTCTTCGTCGGGGAGTTCACTCACCAGGGCTTCAGCCGTGATGAGTTCCGCCGCGACGCTGATCGCGTTCTGGAGCGCGGTCGTCACGACTTTCGCGGGGTCGATGATGCCGGCCTTCAGGAGGTCGCCGTATTCGCCCGTCGCGACGTCGAGCCCGAGCGCGCCCTTCCCCTGCAGGATT
>DASRJF010000005.1:0-6402 GCA_035649615.1 Planctomycetota bacterium
CCTGGAGGACGTCGATTCGCTCCTGGCGAAGGACGGCTGCCTCAGCCAGTTTCTCAACCGCCTTGACGGTCTCGCGCCCCTGGAGGGGGTGATGATCCTCGCCACGACGAATCATCCGGAGGAGCTCGACGCGGCCATCACGAACCGGCCCAGCCGGTTCGACCGGATCTTCGTCTTCGACAATCCGGCGACCCCCGAGCGCCGGGCCTATCTCCGGAAGCAGTTCGGTTCCGCGTTCGACGAGCGGCTCGTTTCCAAATCGGAAGGGCTCTCGTTCGCGCAACTCAAGGAGGGGTGGGTCTCGGCGTGCCTTGAAGCCGTGCAGGCGGGGCGGACGGCGCCCGAGGCCGAGGCCGCGCTCCGGGCGTTCGACCGGCTCCGCGACCAGCGCGAGGCGCGGACCGGGGAGTGGACGTCGCCGCGGGCCGTGGGATTCCAACGGCCGATCCTCTCGAGGCGTGCCGACCCGCCGTCCGAATCCAGTTTGTAATCGCCAATTCATAAGTTATAATTCGCCGGACAGCCGGTGGCTGTCGCCGAGAGAGAGGGGATCCGTGTTCGCCGCTGCCGCTTTCGACGCATTTCTCCGGGAACGTCGCGTTCCCTGCCGGTCCGGTCACCCGCTCGCGTCCGGCACGACGTTCCGCATCGGCGGCCCCGCCCGCTGGCTCGTCGAGCCCGAGACTCCCGACCAGGCCGCCGGCACGCTCCGCGCGGCCCGCGAATGCGACATCCCGATCAACGTGCTCGGCGGCGGCAGCAACCTCCTCGTCCGCGACGCGGGCGTCGACGGCGCCGTCCTGCGCTTCAACCGTCTCTCCTCCGTCGCGTGGGGTTGCGACGGGTCGGCGATCGTGGAGGGGGGCGCGAGCCTCCCGCGGCTGGTGAAGGAGGCCACGCGGCGCGGACTCTCCGGCCTCGAGGGCCTCACCGGCGTCCCCGGCAGCGTCGCCGGCGCGCTCGTCATGAACGCGGGAGGGCGCCACGGCGAAATCGGCCCCTCCGTCCACTGGGTCGACGTCCTCGAGGCCGACGGGACGCCGCGCCGTCTCTCGCGGGAGGAGGCGGGATTCCGGTACCGCACGTCCGACCTCCGCGGCCGCATCGTCCTCGGCGCGCGTCTCGATCTGGCGCCCGTCGACCCGGCCTCCTTGGCCGCGACCTACGACACCATCATGCGGAACAAGAAGGACACGCAGCCCCTGGGCCGCCCGAACGCGGGCTGCGTCTTCAAGAACCCGCCGGGCGCGAAGGCCGGGATGCTCATCGACGCGTGCGGCCTCAAGGGCGCGCGCGCGGGCGCCGCCCACGTCTCCAGCAAGCACGCGAACTTCATCATCAATGAAGGCCGCGCCACGGCCGATGATGTCTTGGGACTCATCGACCGCATCCGCTCCGAAGTCTCGGCGCGCCACGGCGTCTCCCTCGAACTCGAAATCCTCGTTTGGTGAGGTGGCCATGAAGAGCAAGTACTCGGTCGCCGTCCTCATGGGCGGCCCCTCGTCGGAACGCGAAGTCTCGCTGCGCTCGGGACGCGCCGCCGCCATCGCCCTCGGCGGACTCGGCCACGACGTCGCCGAGATCGACCTGCACCGGGACGACGGGGATGAACTCCTCGGCGTGAAGGCCGACGTCGCGTTCCTCGCGCTCCACGGGCGGTTCGGCGAGGACGGCGAGATCCAGCGGCTCCTCGAGAAGAAGCGCCTGCCGTACACGGGATCGGGCCCCGTCGCCAGCCGCCTGGCGATGGACAAGCTGGAATCGAAGCGGCTCTTCATCAAGGCGGGCATCGACACGCCCGCCTACCAGGTGCTGACGCGCGGCGACGGGCCCGAAGAGCTGGA
The DNA here is from genome assembly GCA_035649615.1 of Planctomycetota bacterium. GTDB lineage: Bacteria > Planctomycetota > MHYJ01 > MHYJ01 > JACPRB01 > DASRJF01. Next base: position 1,845 of record DASRJF010000005.1, read on the forward strand.
GGCGTGCGCGCGCTCGCTCGGCTTCCCCCTCGTGATCAAGCCCCGCGCGGAAGGCTCCAGCGTCGGCGTCTCCGTCCACCGCGATCGGTCCCGGCTGTCGGAGGGACTCGAGCTCGCCACGCGGTCGGGCCGCACCGCCCTCATGGAGCGCTTCGTGGAAGGGCGCGAGATGACGGTCGGCATCCTCGACGACCGGCCGCTGCCGGTGATCGAGCTCCGGAACCAGCGCGACTGCTTCGACTATGCGGCGAAGTACCAGGACGCGGCGACGCAGGTCATCGTCGACCCCGCCCTCCCGCAGCGCGATCGCGTGGCGCTCCAGATGACGGCGCTCCGCGCCCACCGCGCGCTGGGGTGCGAGGGCGCGACCCGGGTCGACCTCTTCCTCACCGCGATGCACGAGATCCAGGTGCTCGAAGTGAACACGATCCCGGGGCTGACCGAGCGGAGCCTCCTGCCGCGCGCGGCCCGGGCCGCCGGCATGCAGTACGACGACCTGTGCGATCACATGATCCGGATGGCTTTCAAACGTCGTCGCGACACGGGATCCTGGGTTGCGGCAGCGCTATTGTGATTGCTGCCGCGGCCAGTTGTCAGACTGAAGACTTCAGACCTCAGGTTCGGACTGAAGTCTGAAGTCGGAAGTCTGAAGTCTGTGCAGGTTTGTCACTTCAAGTCTGTCCGCCCGCTAGTCGATAAAGAAAATGCGCTATGGCTCTCCGTTTGTCTTCACGATTCCGGGCTCTCGGCAAGGCGATCGCCGAGAGGAAGGATCCTATCCAAAAGATCGCCCTTCGCGCGGGCGCGGCCGTGTCGCTCGTGTTCATCGTCCTTCTCGTCCACCGCTCCGCGTACGCCCTCGTCATGAGGTCCCCCGATTTCAAGGTGCCCCAGGCCCTGGCCCGGGCGCAGGTCGCCCCGGCGTGGGCCGATCCGACGGCCGCGGAGAGCGTCGTCATGCTTCCCGCGGGCCGGGACACGCTCCTGGATCCCGACCTCGTGCCGGGCGTCGCCGCCTCCTTCGCCTCGAACCCGTGGGTGCGCCGCGTCGTCGCCGTCGAGCGCGTCTTCCCCGACCAGGTCCGCGTGCGCCTCGAGCTGCGGACGGCGCGGCTCGCGGTGCGCCGCGCCAACGGCCACGTCCTCGTCGACCGCGACGGGGTGCGCCTCCCGGGCGTGTACGACAAGCTGCCGCGGCACGCGATCGAGGTGGCGGGCGCCGCGAGCGTCCCGCCCGCCGCGGGCCGCCGGTGGGAAGGGCCCGAGATCGCCTCCGCGCTCGAGATGGCCACGCTGGCCGAGGGCGAATCGATCCTCCGCGGGCTCGACATCCGCGTCGTGGACGTCGCCAACCTGAACGGGCGGCGCGATCCCCGGTCGCCCGACCTCTGCCTCGTGACGGCGGGGGGCGCGTACATCGGATGGGGCCGGGCTCCGTCGGCCTTGAGGTTCGGCGAGCCGACCCTGGCCGAGAAGCTGGACAACCTCCGGCGGACGTCGGAAAACTATCCTCGCCTCGAAGGCGTGTCGTTCGTCAAAATCCACCAGAAGGGACCGGCGCGCGTGAAGCCCGTCGAAGTGGGAGTCGTTCGCCGCGCCCGGTAGGGGGAGTGCCGTGAGTCGTTTGAACGTTCCCCGCACGCTCGCGCTCTATCTCGCCTGGATGGGCCTCACCTGCGGGGCGCTCCTGGCCGGGATCGGCGGGATGCTGCCGTTCGGCCTCGGCGCGATCGGGCCGGACGCCGCGTTCCTCGGGCTCGTCGAGGCGGAGCTGTTCTTCGTGACGGTCGTGTGGCCGTTCTTCATGCCCCGCCTGCTGCTGCCGCAGGCCACGGCCGCGGTGCGCACGGCCGGGCCCGGCGGGGAGCCTCACCTGCTCATCCTCCAGATCGGAGTCATGATGGTCGTCGCCCTCCCGCTCGCGCTCGTGAGCCGGAACCTGTCGGAGATCGGCGCCGGAGAGTTCCTCCGCGCGCAGCTCCTGGTCGGCGCGATCGGCTGCTTCGTGACCGCGCTGCTGGACCGTCCCGCGGGGAGCCGCCTCCGGACGTGGTACTTCCTCGGCTTCTTCACGGTGTCGGCGCTCTTCCCGTTCGTGGGCTTCCTGGCCGGGGAGTGGGGGAAGGGCCTCGGAATCCTGGCGGCCGTCTCGCCCTTCTGGGCCGCGGCCCAGTTCCGGTCGGAGGCCGCCCTCTCCTGGGCGCCCGGCGTGCAAGCCGCCCTCTTCGGCGTCCTCGCGCTGGCCCTCCTGGTCGCCGCTCCCTTCCGCCGACCCGTGGACTCTCCCGCCGCCTCCCCCTAAAATCGCGGCGTGACCGCGCTGCTGCTCATCGTCCTTGCCGCGCTCCAGGAAAGCCCGGACCTCCTCGAGCTCCGGACCGTCACCGACGGCTGCGCCCGGAGCGGATGCTGGCTGCCGCTCAAGGTCCGCGTGGGCGGGCCCGCCGGGTTCGAGGGCGAAATCTCCGCGTCGTCCGATTCCGGATTCCGGGTCACGCGCCCGTTCCGCATCCACGGCGGGGGGCCCGTGGATCTCCTCCTTCCCGTCGTGGTGCTGGCGAAGGACGCCAAGGTGGAGGTCGCCCTGCGCGGCCCCTCCGGGGTGATCAAAACCCGGATGCTGACCGGTCCGCTCAAGCTCCTCGACGACCGCGAACGCCTGGTCCTGGTCGATCCGCGCCATCCCGAATACGAATCGCTGGTGCGGCAGGAGCTCGCGCTTCCGGGCGGCGCGCGCGTCCGGTGCGTCGCGTCGGATCCCGCCGACTGGAACGAGGCGGCCGACCTCGGCGCCCTGGAAGCCGTCGACGGGGTCGTGGCGTCGGAGGACCGCTCCGAGCTCACGATGACCGTCTGGCGGGCGCTCGGAGGCGCCCTCGTGACGCAGCCCCGGCGGGACCTGCTGGACCGCCTGGCGGAGCCGGCGGCGCGATTCCCGTCGGTCGACCCGGTCGTGGGGCGGTTCGCGGTGAACGAGAACTGGATCCCGAGGAAGCGCGACTCGACGCTGCTCTTCATCGTGATCTACGGATTTGGATTTTTCGTCGCGGTCTACGTGACCGGTTCGCGCAAGGGCGCCGCGTGGCTCGTGCCCGTCTCGGCGCTGGGCGTGTCCGCGCTCTTCCTCGCTGCCTTCGCCGCGTTCTATCCCAAGGGAAACCTGGCCATCCGGACGTGGCAGGGGATCGTGGACGCGCCCGAGGCTCCGGTCGCGATCTCCATCTCCGCGCTCTGGGGCGGCGGCCCGGCCGGCGAGGTGGAATTCGGGCGCATCCTGAAGCCGGTCCACCCCACGGCGCTCGACGCGGTCCGACGCCCGCTCGAACTGCGCCTCGCCGACGGGCGGTGGAGCGTCCGCGGAACCGCTCCCGGCGATCCGACGCGGTTCGTGACCGTGGAGCGCCTGCCGGCCGTCGATCCGTTCAAGGTCTGGGTGGACGCCGAAGGCAAGACGCGCACGTTCCGGCCCGGGGAGTCGGACTACTTCCTGCGGCTGCCGCGCAAGAACTGGATCCGGCCGCAGGATCCCGGGTCGGCGGCGGCGGTGCCCGTGAAAGTCGCGGGGCTCATCGAGTCGCGGGCGGAGCGCGCGTTCCGCGTGGCGGTGGGACAATGACGCTGAAGTACGACCGGATCCCGACTCCCTTCGGCGAGGGCATCGCGGCGGTGCGCGGGGGCAAGCTCGTGCTGCTCCGCTGGGCGGCGGGGCCGGAAGCGCTGGCCGATCTCGGGCCCGCGGTGCGTGATCCGCGGGCGCTCCGGCCTTTCCGTCGCCAGATCGCCCGGTACTTCGCGGGAGGAAAGCGGACTCTCGGGCCGTTGGAGATCCCCGGGTCGACGCCGTTCGCCCGCCGCGTCTATGGGGCGGTGGCGCGGATTCCCTACGGCCAGGTGCGGACGTACGGCGAGATCGCGGACGAGGCGGGGCGGCCGGGAGCGGCGCGCGCCGTCGGCACGCTCATGTCGCGTAACCCGATCAGTCTCGGCGTCCCCTGACACCGCGTCGTCGCGGCCGGAGGCCGCATCGGAGGTTTCACCGGGGGCCTGGAGCGGAAGCGGTATCTCCTGGAGCTCGAGAAAGCGGCGATGAAGTGAGGACTTGAGATTTGTGATTTGAGGAGAACGCAACCCCCATCACGCCGAAGCCCGACCCCGAGCAACGTGGCGAAATCGGAGCCGATCATTCCAGATTCTAGATTCTAGATTCTGGATTCTAGATTCCAGATTCCACATTCCGGCTTTTCATGGGTAATTAACCATAGATTATATTGACTTTATGGGCCCGCTCCGGTAGCGTCGAATGATCTCTGAGGGGCGGGGTCAAAGCCGGCAACCTATGAATCTACCCAAGGACCTCCTCGACATCATGGCGTGCAGCCTGTGCACGTCGTCCCTCCGCCAGGCGGGCGACACGCTCGCCTGCGAGAACCCCAAGTGCGGACTCATCTTCCCGATCAAGGAAGAGATCCCCGTGATGCTCATCGAGGAAGCCTCGCGGCCCTGCCCCCAATGCCGCAAGATGCGCGACTGGCAGGGAGACGAGCTGCGCTGCCCTTCG
>DASRJF010000006.1:0-3567 GCA_035649615.1 Planctomycetota bacterium
ATGGATATGGGCGCGAAATCTTTTGACCCGGTTCCGCACGCGACTAGAATGTCCCCGGTTCGAGAGAGCGGCGGGGTTCGGGGGTTCGAAGGAGAGGCGGGGAACGCGTCCGCGCGCACCGGTCGAAATACTTTTTCCGGAAGTCGGACCGCGGCGGACCTTTTTTTGCGACGACGGACCATCCCCCCTCCTCCTCCCCCTCCCTCGCGGGAAGCGAGTCTGACGCGTGGCGCGCATCATCCTGGAGTCGGGGGGGCCCCCCCGCAGCTACACCGTGGGACGGTCCCTGATCATCGGCCGTCACCCGGGCTGCAGCGTCGTGATCGACGACGCCCAGGCCTCCCGGGAGAACACGGGAATCGCCTTCGACGGACGGGCTTATACCGTGCGAGACCTCGAAAGCCGTAACGGGACGTTCCTGAACGAAGCCCCCGTCCAGGGGCCCGAGGTGCTCCACCCCGGCGACCGGATCCGGATCGGGCGGACAATCTTCGCATTCGAGCTGGAAGGCGACGACGCGGGTCTCGCCCCCGAACTGCGCGTGCCCCGGCCGCCGCCCCTCGTGATGCCCCCGCCCCCCGCCCCGGTCGTGGGCCGCGGGCCGGCGCGCGAGCGCGAACCCGTGACCATCCAGGGCCCGGGCTTCGCCCGCAGCCTCTTCTACTGGCTGATCCTCCTGGCGATCCTCGGCGTCGGCGCCGTCGCCGCCCGCCAGGCGTTCCTCTGGGCCTTCGACCGGACGATCCCCAAATGACCGCCCTCGCCGCCGAAACCCGCCGCTCCATCCTGACCCGCCTCGAACAGGCGGTGCCGGAGGCCATCTTCCAGGCCTGGTGCCGCAACATCGAGATCGAGGAGGTCGGCGAGAACGCGTTCGAGGTTCCCGTCCCGAACGAGTTCTACCGCAACTGGCTGGAGCGGGAGATCCGCCGGCCGCTCGAGGAGGCGTTCCGGATGGAGTTCGGCCGCGCGCCGGAGCTCGCATTCCGCATCAGCGATTCGCCCGCCGCCATGGCCGTCTTCTCGCCGCCCCCGGCCTCGCGCCTTCGCGGCGCCGGGGGGACCGCTTCGGCGGCGCCAAGCCGGGCGCGCCCCGCCAACGGCTCCGGACCCGCCGCCGGGGGATCCGCTTCCCCGCGATCGGAGGTCGAGATGATGAGACCCGCGCCTCCCAAGCCGTCTTCGAACGGCGACCTCGTCCTGAATCCGTCCTATACCTTCGACACTTTCGTCGCGGGCCCGACGAACCGCGTCGCCCACGCGGCCGCCCTGTCGGTCGCCGAGGGAGCGGGCACCGTCTACAACCCCTTCTTCGTCCACGGCGGAGTCGGCCTCGGCAAGACCCACCTGCTGCAGGGGATCTGCCACGCGGTCCTCGCGCGCAACCCGTACGCGCGGATCCTCTACCTGTCGTGCGAGAACTTCGTGAACGAGTACATCGCCGCGCTGCAGAAGAACCGGATCGAGGATTTCCGCCGCCGCATGAGGGGCGCCGACGTCCTCGTCATCGACGACGTCCACTTCCTCGCGGGCAAGGACCAAAGCCAGGAGGAGTTTTTCCACACGTTCAACGCGCTCCACCTCGCCGAGCGCCGCATCGTCCTCTCGAGCGATTCCGGTCCCAAGGAGATCCGCACGCTCAAGGAGCAGCTCGTGTCGCGATTCCTCGCGGGGTTCGAGGCACGGATCGATCCCCCCACGTTCGAGATGCGCGTCGCCATCCTCCGGCGGAAGGCCGAGCTGAAGCAGCGGGAGATCCCCGAGGAGGTCCTCTCGTTCATCGCCTCGGCCGTGGACACGAACATCCGCGAACTCGAGGGCGCCGTGAACAAGGTGATCGCCTACGCCACGCTGTCCGGGCGGGCCATCGACCTGGGCCTGGCTCGCGAGGCGCTGAAGGACGCGGGCGCCCTGGCCGTCGGCCGCCTCGGGATCCCGAGAGTCCAGGAAGTCGTCGCTCAGTACTTCGGGATCAAGATCGCCGACCTGCGGGCCCGCACGTGGACCAAGTCGACATCCAAGGCGCGGCAGATCGCCATGTTCCTCTGCCGGGAGCTGACCTCCCACTCGCTCGCGGAAGTCGGTTCGCTCTTCGGCGGGAAGGATCATTCGACGGTGGTCTACGCCGTGAAACGGATCGAGCAGAGCCTGATGGACAACGAAGCCCTCAAGTTGGACGTCCAGTCGATCCGGCGCTTGTTGCGCGTGTCGCCCGAGATATGAGCCTGTTGGAACCCTGTGGAAATTCCAGCTGCTACTTCAAGACACTTCACACTTCCGGCGCGCCGCCCTTTGACGCGAGTTGACTCCCCAAAAGTTCAACACCCCGGTTAGGACTGGTTCTTGGGGATTTCTCGATTCTTCCACATGTTTATAATAACTTAAGTTGTTGTAGCTTAAGCTTTTATGTTGTTCTTCCACAATCGGCTGAGGTTCCCAAGATACTTATGATTAGGAATATGATTCTGAAGATGTCTCTAATCTAGAAGACAGTAAGAAGGTTGGACTGCTAAGGACGGCACTTCCGGCAGGCGGACTTGGAAGCGTCACGGGCATGGCGCTTGCTTTCGAAGTAGACCTTGTCCTCATCGTCGACGGTTTCCAAGGTCGGGCAGTATGACAAGTGGAAGGTCTTCTGGTCGTCGACGGAGACGTACTCTCCCAGGCTGCCCCGCGACATGTACTCGTCGATGGGCAGTTCGAAGGCTCGAACCGCTTCCTCTTCGACCGCAAACGTCTGCAGGTAGGCGTTCAGGCCCAGGCGATCGAGCGTGAATTGCGCGTCGGGATTCAGGCCGAAGAACTTGACGTCCCCGCCGCGGGCGCGCGCCTCGTCGATGTAGGCGACGAACGCCGACACCCCATGGCTGTCGAGGTAAATGAGCTGCCGGCAGTCGACGAGGACCTTGCAAAAGCCGCGGTTCATCAGCCGCTCGAAGACCCGGGAGACGCGCTCCTGCTTGCTCTCGTCGAGGCGCCCGCCGATCTCCAGGACGGCCACCTCGTTGCTGCCCCGGAGGTCGATGGAAAGGACCCGCTTCTCCCCCCGGCCGATCCTCTGCTCCTCGAGGATCTCACGGATCACCGTGGGGCTCAAGATGTTGTGCTTGACGAGGATGTCGCCCAGGCGGGGAGCGTCACCGCCTTCGTGCAGGTGCTGGCGCTGAACCCGGAGCGCTTCGTCGATGTGGCGCGCCTTGGCGACTCCCTTTCGGACCAGGATCTCGCCGAGACGGGGATACGTTTCCTTGACCCTTTTGGACAATCACCCACCCTTGGAATTCGCCGTTCATTATAGCACATCATTATGGGTTCCGGCGCACATTCGGAGGGGGCGGGACGGGTCCCACGCTCTGCGTTCAAAGTTCAAAGTTAGTCGAAAGTCCGAAGTCCAAGGCCTGTAACGAAACTCGCGCATGCAAGTCTCAAGAGAGACGGCTATAGTGTCGGCACAACGGAGGAACGGAAGATGAAAGCGATCGTGGCGATCTTCGCGGGCCTGATGCTCGCGGTCCTCGGGTTCTTCGGATGCGCGTACTCGACCCGCAACCAGATCATCGAGCTCGA
>DASRJF010000007.1:0-7311 GCA_035649615.1 Planctomycetota bacterium
GACCAACAGCAGCAGGGAGCCCGAGGCGAGGATGACGTCGCCGGCCCGGATTCGTCTCGCGGCGACGGACATGGAACAAGCCCCCGCAAATCCCCCTACCGAAAGTCATTCTATCACGGCGGGAACCCATGAAGGGACCGATTTGGACGGACGATGGAATTCCCGAGGGGTGACGTTGAATTTCGGATTCGGGACGGGCTTGGGACGCGGGACTTCTTGCTTCAGATCCGCGGCGCCTCCCGGAACCAGCGTTCTATCGTGACGATCTGGCGCTGCTGCGCGAGGCTCAACTCGCGGAACAAGATCCCGACGCGCCACTCGCGTGCCCCCGCGGCCGAGGGCTGGCGGACCCAGACCGTCTCCGCTTCGGAAGTGAATATGTCCTGGAAGGTCCTGATGTCGACCGTCAGTCGCATGATCTCGCCGCGCACGACCGGGTCCGTGCAGACGACCTTCGCTCCCGACCGGCTCAAGTCGAGCAGCCGCACCGCGAGGTTTCCCGCCTTCGACGACCCCCGGAACCGGAAGTCCCGCTCGAGAACCACGTCGCACCCGGGGATCGGAAAGCGGAAGGCCGCGCGGGGCTCGGGGGCGGGCTTCGCCGACCGGGTGGCCCACGGCTTGGGCTGGAGGGCGACGCGGCCCTCGAAATACCACGCGGCTTCGGCGGGAGGAGTCAGGACCATCTCGAACTTGGCGCCGGCGACATGCAGGTCCCGTCCGTTTTCCCGCCGCGTCTGCGACCATTTCGTCTCGCCGCGGGTATTCACCGTCGCCCCGGTGGCCTCGTCGCGGATTTGAAGATCGACGGAGCACGGAACCGGCAGGGGTTCCGCGGACACGAACCGGACTCCGCCCCATCCCACGTCCTTGAGTTCGATCGCGAGATTCCGGCCGCCGTCGCGAAAACGAAAGGGCGCGGGACGCGTGCAGGTGAGGGTCAATCCCCGCGCCGGAAAGCGCGGCCGGCTCCGGCCGCTTCCCCTCGGCAGGGAAGGAATGACGAGCTTGAAGGGCAACAAGTCGCGGCCTCCATTTCCCCCTGTCACCTACAACTTATAAGAAGGGTACCGCGCACTGCAAACTTCCGGAAGGTCTTTTTTTCATGACCGAGGCGCCGCGGGGCGGTTTTCCGCTCATTTACGGGAACCGGGCGCCGCTCCCCTCCGTCAAAGGGCCGTATCGCGAGGAGGATGTCATGAAACGGATCCTGTTGTCGGCGCTGGCGATCCTGGCCTTCGCCCCGGCCGCGCTCCCCTGCCAGGTCATCATCGACGAGGAGCGGCTGCCCGGCGGCGTCCGGCCGCTCGCGATCACCCACAAGTCCTTCCACGTCGAGGCCCGGGTCCGGGACCAGGTCGCCGAGGTCACGGTCAACCCCGTCTTCCGCAATCCGAATTCGTACGCCGTCGAAGGGACGTACTTCCTGTCCATCCCCGCCAACGCCCAGGTGCGCGACTTCACGATGAAGGTCGGCGACAAGACGGTCGCGGCCGAGCTCCTCGACGCGGCCAAGGCGCGCGCGATCTACGAATCGATCGTGCGCCGCCGGCGCGATCCCGCCCTGCTCGAGCTTTCCGGAACCCGGATGCTCAAGGCGTCCATCTTTCCCATCGCCCCGGGCGCCGAGGTGCAGGTGACGGTCGGGTACACGGCGCTGCTTCCGGCCGACGGCCGCGTCGTCTCGCTGGAGCTCCCCTTCTCGAACCAGTTCGCGGGGACGGAGCCGGTCCCGCAGGTCTCGGTGCGGGTCTCCATCGAGTCGAAGGACGGAGTGCGGACGATCTACTCCCCCACCCACGACGTCGAGATCCGCCGCCCCGACGACCGCCGGGCCGACGTCTCCTACGAGGCGCGGAATTACGACGTCCGCCGCGCGTTCCGGCTCCACTGGTCCGCGGCGGGCGGCGACATCGGCGCCGCGCTCCTGACGTGGCGCCGGGGAGCCGACGACGGGTTCTTCGCGTTCCTCGCGTCGCCGAAAGTCGAGCTCGCCCCGGCCAAGGCGATCGCCCGCGACATCGTCTTCGTCTACGACCGGTCGGGCTCGATGGCGGGCGAGAAGATGGAGCAGGGACGCCAGGCCCTGCGCATGGGCATCGACATGCTGGCCGAGGGCGACCGGTTCGGGATCGTGGATTTCGCGAGCGAGGCGGAGTCGTTCCGGACGGAGCTCGTGCCGGCCACGAAGGAGAATCGCGCGCAGGCCCGGGACTACGTCACCTCCCTCCGCGCCGCGGGATCGACGAACATCAACGACGCCCTCATGAAGGCGATGGACCTCGTGAAGCCCGACGAGGGGCGGCTACCGATGGTCTTCTTCATCACGGACGGGCTGCCCACCGTGGGCGAGCGCCGATTCGACAGGATCCTCGACAACGTCCGCGCCCGCGCGGCGCGCCCGCGGACCTTCGTCTTCGGCGTCGGCAGCGACGTCAACACGGAGTTCCTGGACCGCCTCGCCGAGGAGGGCCAGGGGGCGAGAGACTACGTGGCCCCCGAGGAGAAGATCGAAGGCAAGGTCAGCACCCTGCTCGAGAAGCTCGCCCATCCGGTCCTCGCCGGGCTGGCGATCGACTTCGGAGCCGGGGCGGCCCGCGATGTGTTCCCCCGCACCCCGCCCGACCTCTTCAAGGGGGGCCAGGTCGTCATCTTCGGCCGCTACCGGGGGTCGGGTCCCGCGAAGATCACGCTGACCGGAACGGCCGGGGGCGAGCGGCGCGAATTCGCGTGGGACGTCCACTTCCCCGCGGACGACGCGAAGCACGAGGCGGTCCCGCGCCTGTGGGCCTCGCGCAAGGTCGCGTGGCTGGTCGATTCCATCCGGCTCGGCGCGACGGCTCCCTCGAAGGAAGTGATCGACGAGATCGTGGCGCTCGGCAAGCGGCACGGGATCGTCACTCCCTACACGTCCTTCCTGATCACCGAGGAGGGGGATGCGCACGCGATGCGCGCGGGCGAACGCCTGAAATACCTGAGGGAGGACGCGAAGGCCTCGGGCGGCGCGGCGGCCGCGCCCACGCCGGACGCCGAAGCTCCCAGGGCGCAGGAGGCGAGCGAGTCGCTCACCCGCGGGCGGAATGGAAGCTCCTCCGACGACCTGGATCACGCGGAGAAGGACGCGCGCCTCAGGTTGGGAGGCCGGGGCGTGGCGATGAAGCGCGCGGCGGACCGTACGTTCTATCGGCGCAGCGGGGTGTGGACCGATTCGACGATCGAAGCGAAGGATCTCGAGGGAGCGATCAAGATCGTGTTCCTCTCCGACGAACACCTGTCGCTCGCGGCGTCGGACCCGGACTTGGCCAAGTGCCTCGCCCTAGGTGAACGGGTGACGGTGGCTTGGGGAGGCAAGGTGTACCGGGTGGAGCCCTAGGACGATTTGGGATTTGAGATTGGCGATTTGCGATTGATGGGGACGCGACACCGAGATTTGTGTGAGGCTCCGCCGCAGAACGGCCGAGGCGCGAGCACCTCAGGGCCTTCCATTTCGATGGCACCGTTGGATCCGTCAGTGGATTCGGGCAATCGCCAATCGCCAATCCTTCCGAGGTGATTCCGGGATTGTGTTGAGATTCGAAGTAACGTTCGTATAATACGCCCCGTCTTAGACCCATAAATCGGGGCGTTTCTCGTGACAGATCCCCTGAACCTGCGGGCGTTCGGCTATCAAGACCCGCCGGCGCCTCCGTCGGCGGCGCCCTCCGCCGGCACCACGTCCGTTCCACCGTCCGCCCAGCAGCCCCAGGGGTCTCCCCTCCTGCAGATGGTCCCCTTCGTCATCATCTTCGTGATCTTCTACCTGCTCCTCATCCGGCCCCAGCGGCGCCAGCAGAAGGAGCGGGAGAAGATGATCGCCGCCATCAAGCCGAACGACCACGTGATCACGTCCGGCGGCATCTGCGGCGTGGTCGTCCGCCTCAAGGACAACGACGTGTACCTCCGGGTGGACGAGAAGTCGGACCTCAAGCTTCGAGTCCTGAGGAGCGCGATCGCGGTGGTTGAAAAAGTGTCGGGGGCGGAGGAGAACCCGGAGAAGAACTAGCTCCAGAGCTTCACAGAGATGCAAGAGAACAAGACCCAGCTCATCGCGGTCGTCGTCTGCGTCCTTCTCGCGGGACTGATCCTCTCGCCGAAGAAGCCCTCGTTCCTGCCGGAGTTCATCCGCACGGCGGAGATCGAGAAGGGGATCGACCTCGCGGGGGGCGCCGAACTCCGCTACCGGGCGCTCTTCAAGCCCGAATACCAGGGGAACAAGGCGGCGGACCTCCAGAAGATCCAGGACGTCCTCGAGAACCGGTTCCGCTCGGCCCGCGGCGCGCTCCTCGAGCCGCGCATCACCCCCGCCGGCGACGACCAGATCATCCTCCAGATGCCCGGGATCGACCGGGACAAGCTCGACGACTACAAGAAGCTGGTCACCCAGATCGGCAAGCTGCAGCTGAAGGAAGTCGCGTCCGAGGCGATCCACAAGGAATACCAGATCACGAACGTCGTCCCGTCGGGTTTCGAGGCCTTGCCGGCCAAGGAGCCCATGGAAGGGATGAACGTCGTCCTGGTCAAGGCGGATCCGGTCATCACCGGCGACGACATCAAGGACGCGAAGCCGGACATCGACATGGAGCGCGGCCGCACCGGCGGCGTGGGCTGGCTCATCCGCTTCGAGCTCCACCAGCTCGGGTCGAAGAAGTTCGACGACGCGGCCTACCGCCTCTTCAACCAGACTCCGAAGGGCCGCATCGCGATCGTCATCGACGGCCGGGTCGACTCCGTCCCCATGGTGAACGCGGCCAAGTTCAACGGCCATGGCGTCATCCAGGGGGGGTACAACGAGGAGGAGGCGCGGCGGCTCTCGATCGTGCTGCGCAGCGGAAGCCTCCCCGTGGAGATCGGGAGAATCGGCGAAAAAGGCCTCCACATCCTCAAGGACCCCGAGGCGGAGAACTTCGTCGGCCCGTCGCTCGGCCAGGACTCGATCCAGCGCGGCATCCTGGCGTGCGTCGTCTCCCTCATCGGCGTCGCCCTCTTCATGCTCCTCTACTACCGCGCGGGCGGCATCATCTCCGTCATCGGGCTCCTGATCAACCTGCTGTTCATCCTGGCGCTGATGGCCGTCTTCAAGGCCACGTTGACCCTTCCCGGCATCGCGGGCCTCGTGCTGACGATCGGCATGGCGCTCGACGCGAACATCCTCGTCCTCGAGCGGATTCGCGAGGAGATGCTGCGCGGCAAGACGGCGGTGCAGGCGGCCGAGGCGGGCTACCACCGCGCCTTCTCGACGATCATGGACTCCAACCTCACGACGCTCGTCGCGGCGATCGTGATGTACTACTTCGGCACCGGCGCCATCCAGGGCTTCGCGGTCACGCTCTCGCTCGGCATCCTGACGACGCTCGTCTCGGTCCTCTGGTGCTGCAAGGTCTTCCAGCGGGCGCTCGTGCAGAACGGCACGATCAAGACCTGGTCGATGGCCCAGATGTTCAAGACGCCGAACGTGGACTTCGTCCGCATCGCGCGTCCCGCGGTCATCGTCTCGGCCGTCCTGATGGCCCTGAGCGTCTTCATCTTCGCCCAGCGGGGCCAGGCCCAGTTCGGGATCGACCTCAAGGGCGGCTCGATGGTCCACTTCACGTTCTCCACGCCGCAGAAGATCGACGAGGTCCGGGCGGCCGTGGCCTCGATCCGGACGAAGGCGGACGGCGCCGAGGTCGAGAAGTACCCCGACGCGGAAATCCAGACGGTCGCGGCGGCGGGACAGGGGCTGAAATCGGTGGCGGGCATCGCGCAGAAAGAGGCGATGGAGTTCCAGCTCCGGACCGTGCACGACAAGCTCGACGAGCTGAAGTCCGATCTCCAGGACGCCTTCAAGGGCCGGCTGTCGCACGTCCCCTTCGAGGACGTCGCCGATCTCTCCCCGAACGACATCGAATTCGACGGCCGCGGGCGCGGAGCGGGCCTGAACATCCACTTCGTCGCCGGGCCCGACTTCTCGCTTCAGAAGATCGACGAGACCATCGCCGCGGCGCTCAAGGATGTCCTGGAAAATGACCCGACGGGCCGTCCCTTCTTCCTGCTGACGCCCCTCGCCAACTCGCCCCCCGGCATCAACAAGGCCCAGCTCATCATCTCGAAGAAGGACGCCGGGGCCGCGAACCGGATGACCGAGGTGAAGGAGCGCATCCGCACGCTCGGGAAATCCGGCAAGATCCCGCTGTCGCGCGACCCCTTCGTCGCGTCCGAGCGGGTGGCGCCGGCCATCGCGGGCGAGATGCAGAACAGCGCGGCGTGGGCGATGATCTGGTCGTGGGCCCTCATGATCGTCTACGTGGCGTTCCGGTTCAGCCGGATCGCGTTCGGGCTGGCCGCGGTCCTCGCGCTCGTGCACGACGCGATCCTGGCGATCGGATTCACGTCGCTGGCGGGCTGGATCGTCCCCCGCAGCTGGGGCCTGAGCTTCGAGATGAACATGAACACGGTCGCCGCCGTGCTGACGATCATCGGGTTCTCGATCAACGACACGATCGTCACGTTCGACCGGATCCGCGAGAACCTCGGCCTGATGAAGAAGGAGTCGTTCCGCGAGATCATCAACCTGAGCGTCAACCAGACGCTGTCGCGGACGATCCTCACGGCTTTCACCGTGTGGGTGACGTGCCTGGTCCTCTACTTCTTCACGATGACCTCCGGCGGCGGCATCGCGTCGTTCGCCTTCCCGCTGCTGATGGGCGTCATCGTCGGGTCCTACTCGACCATCTACATCGCGGCGCCGATCCTCATCTGGTGGTTCCGGGGGAAGCGACCCGAAGCTGCGTAGCCGCCAGCGTCCGAGGGTCCCTCCTCATTCCAGATTCCAGATTCCATATTCCAGATTCCACATTCCCTTCCCAAAAATCAGGTCAAGGATTCCCGTCTGGTTTGCCGATTATCCCCCTAGATCTCGTTCCGCTTCCTTAGAGGGGGATTCGCATGACCACCACCGCCAAGATCGCCATTGCCGCCGTCATCGTCGCCGCGCTCGCGGCCGTGATTGGCTACGACCTGATGTACGGGAAGCCGAAACCCGGCGCCGGGAACGCCGAGACGGCGCCCCGCAACGACTCGGGCCTGACCCTTCTCACCGACCCCCCGGCACGCTCGCCCGGCGAGATCATCGGCGACGCCGAGCGGCGCGAAGGCGGCACCGGCACGGTGATCGCCCCCGCGACGGGCTCCGAATCCACGACCGTCCCCTCCCATCCGCCGCCGCCGCCCGTCGCGACGGCCCCGGCCAACGAGGAATACGTCGTTCAGTCCGGCGAGACGCTGGCCGACATC
>DASRJF010000008.1:0-6866 GCA_035649615.1 Planctomycetota bacterium
TACGTCGAGCGGTTCCGGCACGAGGCCGAGCTCCTCGGCCAGGTCATCGACGGCCACGTCGTGCAGGTCTTCGGCGCCGGCGAATGGAAGGGCCGCCTCTTCTACGCGATGGAGTACATCGAGGGCGAAGACATCGCGAGCCGCCTCAAGCGGGGCCAGCTCTTCTCGATCGAGGAAATCCTCCGCATCGCCCACGGCGTCGGAAGCGCCCTCAAGGCCGCCTGGAAATTCCGGATCGTCCACCGCGACATCAAGCCGTCCAACATCCTGATCACGGGCGACAACACCGTCAAAGTCGCGGACTTCGGCCTCGCCCGCAGCCTGAACCGGGCGCCCGCCCACACGATGACGATCGCGGGGACGGCGAAATACCTCTCCCCCGAACAGGGCATGGGCGAACCCGTCGACATCCGCTCCGACATCTACTCCCTGGGCGTGGTGCTCTTCGAGCTCACGACGCGGCGGGCGCCGTTCGAAGGCGACTCCCCCACGTCGGTCATCTACAACCACGTCCATTCCCAGCCGCCGTCCGTGAAGGAGCTGGCCCCGTCCGTGCGCGACGACGTGGCGGCGCTCATCATGAAGTGCCTGTCCAAGAAACCGGAAGGCCGGTTCCAGACCCCCGACGAGCTCCTCGAAGCCGTGGGCTGGATCCACGCCCAGATCGACCCGCAGGACGTGGCGGGCCCGCTGACCCGACGGGGCCGCGTGCCGCGTCCGCGCCGGGTCCGTCTCATCGCCGCGGTGATCGCGGGAGCCGTTTTCATCGCCGCCGTCGCCTTCCTCTCGTGGTCGCATTTCATGGGCAACCCCGCGCAGGAAGAGGATTACCGGAAGGCCATCGCGCTGGCCTCGGGCACCGGAAATCACGTCGACGCGATGGAGCTGGCCCGGAGGCACTTCGGGCCGGATTCGAAAGAATTCCTGCGGGCCCAGGCCGCCTACCGGTCCGCCAAGTTCGCGGAATTGGAGGGGCTCGCCCGGCTGGAGGTGGCGAAGAAGAAGTGGAAGGAAGCCGTCAAAGCCTACCAACTGATGATGGAGTTCGCGGACGACGATCGCAAGCAGCAGGTGACGCTGGGGCTCGCCTTCTACAAGGACCTGGCCGACGCGGAAGAGGCGGAGGCCGCGAGCCAGTGGACGCGCGCGCTCGAGATCTACCAGCGCCTGCAGCCCGCGTCCAAGGAGCATCGCGACTTCGTGTACGAGCAGATCCTCCACGTCCGGGAGGAAATCGCCAAAGCCAAGGTGGCGGCGGCGGACGCGGCCCGCCGGCAGGCGGAGCCGATGATCCAGGAAGCCCGCCTCCAGATGAGCCGCGCCGCTTGGGCCCCGGCGCTGGCGGAGGCCCGCAAGGCCCGGGACCTGGTCAAGCCCTTCGGCGAAATCCCGCCCGAGCTGGCCGCCCTCGTCAAGGAACTCGAACAGGCGGCCACCGCTCCGAACGGATTTGTGTACGTGCCGTCGGGTCCCTTTCCCATGGGCTCGGACGATCCCCCGCTCGCGGAAGGCCCCCGCCACAAGTCCGAGACCGGGGCGTTCTACCTCCAGGCGCGCGAAGTGACGCGGGGGGAATACACGAAGTTCCTCGAGGATGAGAAGTCGAAATCCCACGAGCTCTGCCTCCCGGAGGAGCCGAAGGGCAAGGACCACGCGCCCGAGGGATGGACGAAGGACCTGCCCAAGGACGAGGCGGTGACCGGCGTGGATTGGTTCGACGCGGTCGCCTACGCGCGGTGGGCGGGCCTGAGGCTGCCGACGGAGGCGGAGTGGGAGAAGGCCGCCGCCTATCAATCGGATGAGGACCGCAGCCGGAAGTACCCGTGGGGGGACACCCACGATCCCGAGGCCAAGGACCTCAGCTTCTTCGGCGCGACCGGCATGGGTCGCGGCCCCCTGGAATGGACG
Source organism: Planctomycetota bacterium (assembly GCA_035649615.1). Classification (GTDB taxonomy): domain Bacteria; phylum Planctomycetota; class MHYJ01; order MHYJ01; family JACPRB01; genus DASRJF01. Next base: position 1,909 of record DASRJF010000008.1, read on the forward strand.
CAGAGCCAGTTCGAAGCCTATCCCGGATCGACCCTCAAGCACGAGGACTTCGGGAAGGGGCACCGGGTGCTGCGCGGGGGCCTGCTGTCGCCCGACGAGGCCGCGAGGAATTCCAAGACGAGCTTCCGCCACTGGCAGCCGCCGAACACGCGCGACCGGCGGTTCGGGTTCAGGTGCGCAAAGGATGTGAGCTGAGGCTCAATCCCCCGCGTCATCGCATCCCCACCGACGTCGCGTCCCCCTTCAGCTTCTCCTGCAGGATGGTTCTCGCGCGCTGGGAAAGGGCGCGTGCGGCCCCGGGCGTCGTCTCCAGGAGCCTGGCCACATCCTCGTAAGGCAGCTCTTCCACGTAGTGCAGGACGAACACTTCGCGCTGGGCTTCGGTGAGGAATCCAAGGGCGAGGGCGAGGCGGCGGTTCGTTTCGCGCCTCAGCAGGCTCGTCAGGACGCCGCGCCGCGGCGGCGAGAGGGGCCGGCCCTGCTCGAGCCGGGACGTCTCGGCGGAAACCGCGCCCGCGACCTTCTTGCGGATCATCCGGCGGCACGCGTTCAGGGCGATCGCGGAGAACCAGCTGCGGGGCTCGGACTCCCCGCGGAAGTCTCCCGCGTGCTCGAACGCCCGTGAGAACGTCTCTTGAACGACATCCTCCGCGGCGTCGGCGCTGTGCAGGAGCAGGTAGGCCATCTGCCAGATGGCCGGGGAACGGCGCTGGAACAGGATGCCGAACGCCTGGCGGTCGCCCGCCTGCGCCTTGGACATCAGTTCCAGGTCGGTTTCGTCCGAATCCCCGCCCGGCGCCTCCCGGCGCAGGTCCGTGGAGGTCTCGTCAACCCGGCGGCGGATGGATCGCAGAAGATCAGTCGTTGAGTCGTCCACCGGTTATCTCCCGGGAAGTCCGTCTTCCCTATGCAGTATAGAGTACACCGGGCCCCGATCCGTGACGCGAATATGCCGGGCGCCCGGATCCCGACGCGGAGGAGGGCTGCGCGCCGAGATCCGGAGCCGGCATCAGGGGAGAGGGGATTGGGGTCATGTGGGAGTCGCGTTCCAACGTCGTATTTTTCATGTCCATTTTCCGATCTATCGAGTGCGCCCCACCGGGTCGCCCGCGGGGTCCTTCCCGATGACGACCAGCGTCAGGCATTTCGCGGGCTCCCACTCCTGGAGGAATCCCGCGTACGTGTTCTGGCGCGGCCCCCCGGCCGGATCGAGCGTCGCCACGAGCTTCTTCCACGGGTTGATCGCCACGACCACTTCGTAGTGGTCGAGGGCGTTGGTCGCATAGGGCTTGACGAGCCCCACGATCACCGGGCGCTTGGCCGACAGCTCCTTGTTCAGATCGTCGAGCGTGCCGTGGATCAGGAACGCCTTGAGGCCCCGGCTCTTGACCAGGTCCCGGAGGTGCCCCGCGCGGCTCCCCGCCGGCGATGGGGGACACGCGGCGGCGATATCCTGCGGCGTGGCCGGAAGGCCCCAATGGGTCAGCACCATCGCCACGCTCGCGGCACCGCAGTCGTTGTCCGACACCTGCCGCTGGAACTGCACGTTCTTCACGGAAATCCAGCCGGGGTCGAGGTTGAATTCCTCCGGGTCGACGGCCGTGGCGGTTCCCTGGTATCCGCACCCGACCGTGACCACGGCGGTCGCGATCAACACCGTCCTTAGGAGCGCTTTCACGGCTGATTCCCCGCCGGTTGGTTCAAGTGACGCTCGAAGGCGTCCTTGAGCTGCCCGACCAGGTCCTTGGCGTTGGGGTCCCACGAGCGGCCCGAATGGAACGTGACGCGGGTCTTGCCGTCTTCCGGCGAGGCCAGGGTGATGCGCACCACGTCGGTCAGGTCCGATCGGGCGTCGATCCGGGCTTCGGACGAATGCAGCTCGCCGCCGATGACGACAAGGTCGAGATCCCTCAACGCCTGTCGCGCGGCGACGGTGCACACATCGAAGCCGGCGTCATAGTCGACCTTCATCGAGGACACTCCGATTAACCGGTCGTTCGCCGGTTCCGGGAGCCGCCACTTTCGGTGCGTGCGCAGGCCCCGGGGTCCCGCGTAACCGGACTTCTCCCATAGGCTCTTCATCACTGGAGATGTGGATGCGCGGAAGGGCTGGATGTGACGGCAATTCCGAAGGAACTTCGACCCCGGATCGCGGAAGCGGTCGGACAAGAAACCCCGAGTCCAAACGTCGGAGGTGAAGGCGGGAACCTGGGTTTCGGGTCCTCCACATATAGTAGGCCCCGTCGAGACTCTCCAAACCCGTTCTGCCCGGATTCGGGCCCGGAGCGTAACGAATCCGGGGGACGAGGCTCCAACCCAGATAGGGGGAATGGTCCCCCGCGTTTTCAACGGAGGATCCAATGAAGACGATCCTGACGAGCCTGGCGATCCTGTTGGCGTCGGCGGTGGGCGCGGGCCTGTCGTCGTGCGTGGTGCACGGCCATGGGCACGGGCATGGCGGCGTGGCCGTCACGGTTCCGGCCGTGCACGTCCACGACTCCTACTGCGGTCACTACTACTACGGCGACCGCTGGTACCACTACTCCGGCCACCGCCACGGTCATGGCTGCGGCCACGTCTACATCGGGGGCCGCTGGACGGTGCAGATCAACTAGTCCGGACCTCCAACTTGGAAAGCGAGGCAACCATGAAGACATACTGGCTGACACTGGCCCTGGTGGCGGCCCTGGGCGTCACGATGGCTCTCCCCGGCCCGGCTCTCACTGAAGAGCGACACGCCCGGCCGGAGATCGCCGTGACGACCGATCCGGCCGTCCACGCCGGTCTCCCGCGAACCGGCGAGACGCGGTCCGAGATGATCGAGGGCTACGGGCAGCGGGAGCTGCAGGCCCGGGACCTCGAGTCCTTCGAGGGTGGCCGCCGTCACGAAGACGTCGTGATCATCAGCTGTGGCGCCCTGGCTCTCGTGATCGTGATCCTGATCCTGATCTAGCCCATCCGGGCCGGACGCTCGGTCCAGGCGGAGGCTCCCAAGGCCATCGCCCGATCGCGCGTCCGGCCTTCTTTATCGGAGGATGACCGATGACGGATGACGTCCGAAGTCTGAAGTCTGAAGTCTAACCTCACTAACTACTCCCGGGCCTTCCCCAGTTTTCTCCCCGCCAACGCCAGCTTCACTTCCTCAAGCCACGCGCTCTCGGGCAGCCCATAGGGCCTGAACGTTTCCAGCGTGCCCTCCTGCTCCAGGTAGAGCAGCCCCCGGTGCAGGCCCAGCTTCGACGCCTGGGGCGAGTCGATCAGCTCCGCGGAGTCCGTGGGGCTCATCTGGAACAGGATCCGCATCTCGAACTCCTTCATCGTCTTGCGCGAGAAGGTGCGGGTGAGGTTGTTGACGCCGTCGCACCACACGAGGCCGTGGATCCCGCGCGCGGGACCCTCCGCCAGCACGTTCGCGAGGCACTTGGAGGGCGGGGGCTTGTCCTCCCCTCCCGAGGAGAATTCGTACTCGTCGCCCTGGCGCAGTTTCCGGAAGCGCTGGAGGTCGTAGATGACCAGGTACGTCGGCGGCCCCGTCTTGCCGCTCTCCTGGCGCGCCTTGATCTCCGCGTCGAGGTCCTCGATCGCCTTCGGGACGTTTCCGTACTCCACGAGCTCGATATCCTGCGGAATCGCGCGCGCGAGCTCCGTGAACCGCGCGCCGAACCCGAGCTCGGGGGGACTTCCGTCCAGGATCAGGAATCGCGCGGAGCGCGGCGGATGGGCGGCGGCGAGCCCCACGACCGATCCCATCACGATTCCCAGCGCCGCCTCCTTCTGCTGGCCCACGATCAGGAGGTTCGCCCCGCCCTGGTTCCGGAAGCGCACCTCGGTCGGCCCCTTGATCGCGTTGGCCTCCCCCACCCACGCCACGGTTCCCGCGCCGTCCCCCGGCGCCGAGGGAGCCTCGATCCGGTTCCGGAGCGGGAAGTTGTTCCGGATGTCGGCGGGGACGTTGCCCTCGAAGACGGTCATGGCCTCTTCGGGCTGCCAGCCCTCCGCCTTCGCCCGGTCGCGGATCCTCGTCAGGATCCGCTCCTGGATGTCGTCCGAGATCCACACGATCTGGAACGGATTGTTCCCCTCGACCATCCCCGACATGTCGTTGTAGATCGCCTCGCCGGGCCGCGACAGGAGCCGCGCGGCCGCGTTGTCGTCGCTCAGGATCAGGTACGAGTCCGCCTCGCTGCACTGCAGCGCGATGCGCACGCCCATCTGGCCGAGCGTCGCCTTCGCGAGCGAGTACGAGCCGCCGAGCGTCTGGGAGCCGAGGATCACGTGGACTCCGAACGCGCGGCCCTGGCGCACGATCCGGTCGAGGAGCAGCGCCGCCTCCTGCGCGATCGCGTCCTCCTCGACGAAGAATTCCTGGAACTCGTCGATCATCAGCAGGATGCGGGGCAGGTACGGGCCGGTCCCCTCGCGCCGGTAGCCCGCGAAATCCTGCACCCCCGCCTTGCGGTAGAGCTCGGCGCGCCGCGCGAACTCGAGCTGCAGCCGTTGCAGGACGCTCAGGCCGAACTCGCGGTCGCTCTCGATCGCGACGACGCGGCCGTGGGGGAACGCGTGGGTGGCGTAGGTCTTGAACTCGACGCCCTTCTTAAAGTCGATCAGGTACAGCTCGACCTCGTCGGGGCGGTACCACATGGCGAGGTTGGTGATGATGGCGTGAAGGAGCGTGGACTTACCGGAGCCGGTCTTGCCGGCGACCAGGGCGTGCTGGGCGACGCCGCGGCCGAGGCGCAGGTACTGCTGGCGGGTGGCGCCCATACGGCCCATGGGGACGTGCATGTCGCGGTCGGCCTTCTGGCTCCAGAATTCCTGGTCGGTGCGCGGGGCGATCTGCTCGAAGGGGACCTCGACGCGGTTGGCGTCCTTGGCGTGCCGGCCGACGACGTCCATGATGTCAGTCATCATCCCTTCATGCGGCGGGGCGTCGAGCTGGAGCGGGAAGCGCTTGA
>DASRJF010000009.1:0-11173 GCA_035649615.1 Planctomycetota bacterium
CGATCTTCGACCGTCTCAACCAATACCAGAACGTCCGGTCGGCCTCGCTCCGCGACTGGACTCCCGACGGAAAGAGCCTGCTCATCGGCACCCGGTTCGGCTCGACGAACCAGCTTCACCTCGTCTACGCCGCCGGCGGCCGGATGGAGCAGATCACGTTCGAGGCCGACGCAATCAGCGGCGCCGCCGTGGCCGGCGACGGATCCGTGATCTACGAGATGTCGAAGAGCGGCAACGAGAATTTCCAGATCTACCGCCTCGACCGGAAGACGGGACGGGCCGCGCTCCTGACCGACGGCAAGTCGCGGAACAATCTCGGTCCCCTGGATCCCGCCCGGAAGCGATTCGCCTTCAGCTCGACGATGCGGAACGGGAAGATCCCCGATCTCTACGTGCACGACCTCGGCACGAAGGAAACCACGTTGCTTCTCGAAGTCGCGGAGCCCGGCTGGGCCGTGGCCGACTGGTCGCCCGACGGCTCCAAGGCGCTCCTCGTCAACTACGTCTCCGTGAACGAGTCGTACGTTCACGTGCTCGACGTGAAGTCGGGGAAGAAGACCCCGGTCCCGATCCCCGGCGGCGTCAAGGCGGCGCATGACGCCGTGCAATTCGCCGGGCCGGACACGATCTACCTGTCGAGCGACGCGGAGGGCGAGTTCCGCCAGCTCGCGCGCGTCGACCTCGCGACGATGAAGTACACATGGCTCACGAAGGACATCCCGTGGGACGTCACGGGCGTGGAAGTCTCGGGATCGAAGGCGCTCTTTACCGTGAACGAGGACGGGAGGACGCGGCTCTACCGGCTCGAGGGCGACAAGCGCACAGCCGTCGACCTGCCGACGGGCGTGGTGACGGGAATCCGGTTCTCACCGGACGGCGGCCGCGCGGCGCTGGCCCTCAACCGCCCCGAGGCGCCCGGCGACGTCTACGTCCTCGAGAACGGGAAACTCGAGCGATGGACCTTCAGCGAGGTCGGCGGGCTCGACCCCTCGACGTTCATCGCCCCGACGCGGATCGAGTATCCGTCCTTCGACAAGCGCATGATCCCCGCCTATTACTACCGGCCCCGGAACGTCGCGAAGGCGCCCGTCATCATCTCGATCCACGGCGGGCCCGAGGGGCAGTACCAGGCCTTCTTCAACCCGATGGTCCAGTTCAACCTGATCGAGCTCGGCGCCGCCATCCTCGCGCCGAACGTGCGGGGGTCCACGGGCTACGGCAAGACCTTCGTCGCGCTCGACAACGCCGAGAAACGCGAGGACAGCGTCCGCGACATCGGCGCGCTCCTCGACTGGATCGCGAAGCAGCCGGACCTCGACTCCTCCCGCGTCGCCGTGATCGGCGGATCGTACGGCGGGTACATGGTGCTCGCGTCGCTGGTTCACTTCGGGGACCGGATCCGCGCCGGCATCGACATCGTGGGCATCGCGAACTTCATCTCGTTCCTCGAGAAGACCGCGGGGTACCGGCAGGACCTGAGGCGCGCCGAATACGGCGACGAGCGCGATCCGAAGATGCGCGAGGTCTTCGAGAAGATCTCCCCCGTGAACCACGCGGAGAAGATCAAGTCGGCGCTCCTCGTGATCCACGGCAGGGAGGACCCGCGCGTGCCCGTGGGCGAGGCGCAGCAGATCGCCTCGAAGGTGCGCGACGCGGGCCGACCCGTCTGGACGGTCATCGCCGACGACGAGGGCCACGTGTTCCAGAAGAAGGAAAACAGCACCTACATGAACGGCGCGATCGTGCTCTTCTTCCAGGAGCACCTCCTGAAGTAGGAGGTCATCGTGGTCCTCGCCCGGCTCCTCGGGGACTTCCCCGCGTCGCGGTTTCTCGGGGAGTTCTATTTCCGGCTTCCCTATTCTCGGCCGGGTCTCGCCGCCGGCCTGGCGCCCCGCCTGGATTGGGATCGCGTGCGTTCGATCGTCGAAGCCCCCGGGGCGGACGTCCTCATCTCGCGCCGCGGCCGGCTCGCCGAGTCCCCGGCGGGGGACTGGCGCGCGAAGTACGACGAGGGATTCACGATCACGGTCCGGGGCGCCGAGCGGCGCGACGCGGATCTCGCCCGTCTCGCGGAGGAATTCCGCGCGGACTTCCTGGCGCCGGTCAACGTCCATCTCTACTGCACGCCCGCGGGCGAGCACGGGTTCGGATGGCACTACGACGTCGAAGACGTCTTCGTGCTCCAGGCGGAGGGCGCCAAGGTCTACTCGCTCCGGAAGAACACCGTGAACCCGTGGCCGGTCCTCGACACGATGCCCCGCGACCTCGGATTCGAGCACGAGGGTTCGCCCGTCTTCACGTGCCGGCTCGAGGCGGGGGACTGGCTCTACATTCCCGCGGGGTGGTGGCACATTGCGACGACGGAAACCGAGTCGAAGTCCCTGGCCGTGGGATTGATGTCTCCCACGGCGCTCGACTTGTTGAAGTTCCTCGGTCCGCAGCTCGCCTCGTCCGTGATCTGGAGGCAGCGGTTGCCGGCGACCCCAGGCTCCGACCCCGAGACGCTGGCCAAGGTATTCCGCGACCTGGGCCGGGATCTCGCCACGGTGCTTTCAGATTCAAGGACGGCCCGGATGTATATCGAAAGTCGGGATCAATTCTCCAAGGGAGGCCCACATGAGTGAACTGGCCAAGGCCCTGAACGACTGCTACCAGCACGAGTTGATGCTCGTCATCCGGTATCTCAATCTCTCGGTGCGGGTCGGCGGCCTCGACCGTCTCCACTTCGCCGAGTTCTTCAAGGAAAGCGCGTCGGAATCGATCGGGCACGCGGAAAAGGTGGGCGCCCGCATGGTCGGCCTCGGCATCGATCCCCAGGGGAAGGTCGGGGACGATCTAGGCGACGTTCCGGCGACGCTCGAGAAGATGCTGGAGCGGGCGATCCGCGACGAGGAGACCGCCGTCCAGGCCTACTCCAAGGCGATCGCGCTCGCGAAGAACGACCTGGCCCTGCGCGAGACGCTCGTCCACATCCTGAAGGAAGAGCGGGCCGGCGTCGACGAATTGAAACTGATCATGAGAAAAGATTCTTGATTCTCGATTTGACATTCAAATCTCGGGGCGCTGAATCGCTGCTTTGGGGATTCGGGCAATCAAGAATCCTCACTCAGAACTTGAATATCATTGAAAATCCAAGCTGGAAGCCCGATTCGAAGTTCTCCTCGAAGTCGAACGTCTCGCCGTACACGTCGCGGTGGAACGTGTAGCCGTTCGCCGCGTGCCACGAGAACAGGATCGACAGCACCGGGTCGGGCTTGACGGCGATCCCGAACTCCGCCCAGTACCCCCCCTCCGTCCCGGCGTACAGCGAGGACCGCACGTCGAGCCACGGCGCCGCGGGACGGCTCGCCTCGAGCCCCGCCTCGAATTCCAGGCCCTCGTCCGCCAGCGAGGATTCCACGCCCGGGATCACCAGGGCCCCGGCCACGCGGAGGGGCACGGAGGCGCGCACCGACGGCCCCCGCCGGGTGAGGAAAGACTCGAATTCGGGCCACAGCATCGTCACCCGGTTCGACTTGGCGACGACGCGCGGGGCGAAGCCGTCGAACACGTCCTCGCTCATCGCGCGGTAGAAGCCGATGCCCGCCGACACGGCGCTGCCGCTGAGGAACCGCACGAGCGAGAGGGCCTTGACCTCGCCGACCGACGACGTGAAGCCCGCGCGGGCGAGGCTGTTGACGTACCCGGCGATGTCGGCGTCTTGCGCTCCCGTGTAAACCAGCGTCGACACGGACTCGATCAGGTAGGACGACGTGTCGAAGAAGCCGAACTGGTGGCGGAGGACGCGCTCCCGGAACAGGTTGAGGTGGACCTGTTCCTGGTTCAGGCCTCCCGCGTACGTGGCGGCCGTGAATTCCTCGAAATCCCGCCCCTGGTAGCGGGTCAGGGCGTCCAGGGCGTCGTCCTCCTCGAGCTGGATCCCCATGTGCCGTTGGGGCACGAGCGCGTTGATGAAGACCTCCCGGAACGTGAGCGGCTGCGGGTCCTGGTTTCCGACGGTGAGCAGGAAGTCGTGGTAGCCCGCGCGGTTGAAGACCGAGACGTGGCCGTACTCGTGGCCCACCTTCGCGATGGTCCGGTCGAGCAGCAGGACGCCGGCGAAAAACGCCCCCTTCACGAGCGGTCCGGTGCCCTTCACGGAATCGTCGAGCGTCCCGTGGAGGAGGGATTCCAGCGAGAGCTGGAAGCGGGCCAGGCCGATGGGATCCAGGACGTCGTTGTTGAGCGGCGCGATGTACGAGAATTCGACCGTCGAGAGGACGGGCGGATGCTTCGGTTTCTCCGGTTCGACGGGTTTCAGGGGATCCTGGCGGGCGAAGGCCGGCGCGGCCGCGAGGAGGAAGGCCAGCAGGACGGCGGGGGCCGGAACGAGTGTCGCCATGTTCACTTCGGGGCTCACTTATACGGTCAATTCCGGCTTCACACCACCCGGTTTGAAGGATCCGACGCCGCGCGCCCATATAATGTCCCGGGGGTCCGCTCGAGAATCGGGGTTCACTCGGGAGTGGTGCGCGCTTGAGGGGTGCAGGGGACCGGGACGTCCTCATGTCCGTCCGTCTCCAGCTCTACGCCGGCTTCGCCGCCGTAGTGCTCGTGTGCGGCTTTCTCGCCGGACTCTTCTACCGGTCCGCCGGGCAGGCCGAGCGGCGCTATTCGATCCTCGGCATTTCCAACCGCGGCGTCACCACGCTCCGAAGGCTCCATGAGACGGCGGACCGGCGGCGGCTCGAGGTCCGCCGCCTCCTGCTCGAGGACGACGACCGGCATGCCGCGGAGGTCGAATCCTGCACCCGGAAGATGCAGGGCCAGATCGAGGACTGGGAGCAGGTGATCCGCGAGGAAGCCGCCGACCGGGGCCTCGTGGCGGGGGAACGCGAACTGGCCGGGGTGAAGGAGCTTCGGTCGCTCGAACGCGGGCTGGCCGCGAACCTGGAGACGGTGCTGGCGCTGCGGCAGGAGGGAAAATCCGAGGTGGCCCGTGAGGCGCTGCGCGCCGGTCTCAATGAGGAGACGAAGATCGACGACCTCCTCTCCGTGGCGGCGGGCCACGCGACCGCGGCGGACCAGCGGAAGCGGTCCGAGGCGGAGGGCGAATCCCATCGCCACGCCATGACAGGCTTCGCGGCGGCTACCGGGGTGGGATTCGTCTGCATCGCCGGCATGTGGTACTTCGTCCGCTCCGGGGCGCGCCGGACGCGGAGACGCCTCCGGGCCCTGGCCGAGACGATCGCGAGCTTCGGGCGCGGGGAATCCGTGTCGTCGCCGCCGACCGAGCACGGCCGGGGGGCGATCGACGACGTGGCGCGGGCGTTCCAGCAGATGATGGATGACCGCTCCCGCGCCGACGCGGAAGTGCGGAAGGCCCTCGAGGCCGCGGTGGAGGTCAGCCGGGCCAAGAGCGACTTCCTCGCCAACATGAGCCACGAGATCCGCACCCCGATGAACGGCATCGTCGGGATGACCGAGCTCGCGCTCCAGACCCACCTCGACCCCATCCAGCGCGAGTACCTCGAGATGGTGAAGGTGTCCGCGGACGCGCTCCTCGCCGTCACCAACGACATCCTCGACTTCTCCAAGATCGAGGCGCGCAAGCTGGAGCTCGAACAGACCGAGTTCTCGCTCCGGGAGGTCCTGGAGACCGGCGCGCGCTCGCTCGGTCTGAGGGCCTACGAGAAGCGCCTCGACCTCGCGTGCCGGATCCCCCCGGGCGTGCCGGACAATCTCGTCGGCGACCCGATCCGCCTGCGCCAGATCATCCTCAACCTGCTGTCGAACGCCGTCAAGTTCACGGACCGCGGCGAGGTCGTGCTCGTGGCCCAGGTGGAATCGGCGAACATCAGGGTGGCGGTGATCCACTTCACCGTCCGCGACACGGGGATCGGAATTCCACCCGAACAGCAGAAGGCGATCTTCGAAGCCTTCGTCCAGGCGGACACCACCATGGCGCGGCGCTTCGGGGGCACGGGGCTCGGGCTGACGATCTCGGCCCAGCTCGTCGAGAAGATGGGCGGGCGGATCTGGGTCGAGAGCGAGCCGGGCAAGGGCAGCACGTTCCACTTCACGGCCTGTTTCGGGCGCCACGACAAGAAGATCACCGGACCCCACGCCGTCCAGCGGGACCTCGAGGGGCTGCCCGTCCTGGTGGCGGACGACAACGCCACGAACCGGAAGATCCTCCAGGAGCTCCTGATCAGCTGGGGCATGGTCCCGACGCTGACGGACAGCGGGGCGGCGGCGCTGGGCGCCCTCGAGAAGGCCGCGGCGGAGGGGAATCTCTTCACGCTGGCGCTCCTCGACGGGCGCATGCCCCTCATGGACGGCTACGAGCTGGGCCGCCGGATCCGCTCGACCCCGGCGATCGCGGCCACGCCGATCCTGCTGCTGGTCTCGGCGATCGAGCCGGGCGACATTTCCCGCCTGCGCGACCTGAAGGTCGCGGGGCACCTCATGAAGCCGGTCCGGTCGACGGACCTGCTGACGCAGATCCTGACGGTTGTCGGCGTTCCCCTCCGGCGGCGCAAGGAAGACCGGGGAGAGGCGCCCGCCCGTCGCGCCCGCTCCCTGCGGATCCTCCTCGTCGAGGACAACCGCGTGAACCAGTTCCTCGCGATGGAACTGCTCACCGTCCGCGGCCATTCGGTGAACGTCGCCACGGGGGGGCGCGAAGCGATCGCCCTCTACGAGCGCGACCGGTTCGACCTCATCCTCATGGACGTGCAGATGCCCGACATGGACGGGCTCGAGGCGGTCGCCGCGATCCGGGCGCGGGAGAAGGCGGGCGCGCCGCGCACGCCGATCGTCGCGATGACCGCGCATGCGATGAAGGGCGACCGGGAGCGGTTCCTCGAGGCGGGCATGGACGAGTACGTGTCGAAGCCGATCCGCGTCGAGGACCTGTTCGACGCGATCGAGAGGGTGCTGCCGTCGCCGCCCGAGGGCGACCCGCCCGCGATCCTCCCGCTCGACCGCGCGGCAGCGCTGACGAAGGTCCGCAACAAGCCGGACCTCCTCCGGGACCTGATCCGGATCTTCCTCGAGGACGGGCCCAAGTACCTGGCCGAGATGAAGCGCGGCCTCGCCGGCCGCGACGGGCCCGCCCTGATGCGGGCGGGCCACACGATCAAGGGGTCAAGCGGCTACCTCGGGGCCGAGGTGGTCCACCGGCTCGCGGCCCGGATCGAGGCGCTCGGCGCCGAGAAGAAATTCGACGAAGCCGCGACCGCCGTCGCCGACATGGAGCGGGAGATGGAGCGCCTGAAAGCCGAGCTGGAGAGATTCGCCACGGACCTGAGAGCAAAAGCGTAATTCCAGCGACCCATCCAACTGCCTTCGATTGGCGATTTGCGATTCGCGATTGGCCCGAATCCTCAACCAAGCGTAATCTCCGATCTACGCTCGATCGGATTGAACGAGTCGACGCCTTATCCGATCGGGAACTGCTCAAGAGGTTCATGTGGACAGGGCCTGGCCTGGCCGCCCCTCGGATGAGGTGCTGGCTGGTTTGGCCCGACAAGGACGTGTTCGATTCTACTTCTGGTTTAAGGAATCAGGCTAATCGCGAATCGCCAATCGGTCTTCGGCCTGTGTCGGAAGAGGTCACACCTGGTGCTAACATAGATTCGTGAATACCGTCCGGGGTCGTGGCGCCGCCGAGAACCCGAAAAACCGCTTCGAAGAGATCGAACTCGCCCCCGATCCCGAGGCGCCCGAGGACGCGACCTCCGCGCCGGCGACGCGGTTCTACCGGGACGAATCGAAATCGGTGATCGCGACGAACGAGAGTCCCGACGTGGGATTCTCGGCCAGCCTCAATCCCTACCGCGGCTGCGAGCACGGCTGCGTCTACTGCTACGCGCGGCCGACCCACGAGTACCTCGGCTTCTCGGCGGGGCTCGACTTCGAGACGCGGATCATGGTCAAGCGCGACGCGCCCGCGCTGCTCCGCAAGGAGCTGTCCGCCCCGTCCTGGAAGCCGCAGGTCGTCGTGATGAGCGGCGTCACGGACTGTTACCAGCCCGTCGAGCGGCGCCTGCGGCTGACCCGCGGATGTCTCGAGGTCTTCGCCGAGTTCCGCAATCCCGTCTCCATCGTGACGAAGAACCACCTCGTGACGCGCGACACGGACCTGCTGGCGGACCTGGCGCGCCACCGGGCCGCGGCTGTTTTCGTCTCGGTGACGACGCTCGACGGGGATCTCGCCCGCGCGATGGAGCCCCGCGCCTCGGCGCCCGCCCGGCGGCTGGCGGCGATCTCGACGCTCGCGGCGGCCGGCGTTCCCGTGGGAGTCCTGATCGCCCCGGTGATCCCGGGGCTGACCGAGCACGAGATCCCGGCGATCCTGGCGGCCGCGGCGAAGGCCGGCGCGCGCCACGCGGGGCGGGTGATGCTCCGGCTTCCGTTCGGCGTGAAGGAGCTCTTCGACCGCTGGCTGGAGCGCCACGAGCCCGGGAAGCGGAAGAAGGTGCTCGGGCGGTTGCGCGACGTCCGCGGGGGCCGGCTCAACGAGACGGCGTTCGGATCGCGCATGAGGGGCGAGGGGCCGCTCGCGGACCAGATCCACCAGCTCTTCTCGGCGACCTGCCTGCGCCTCGGGATCTCGGAACGGGGCCCCGAACTCTCCGTCGAGGCCTTCCGCCGCCCGGGCCCGGTCCAGCTGGGACTCTTTGGCTAGGTCCTCGATGACGGATGACCGATGACGGATGTCGGAAAACTGAGAACTGAGAACTGAGAACCTCCTGCTGAAGTCTGAAGTCCGAAGTCTGAAGTCTGGGAAGAATCCCCACGCCCTGACCGTAGTAGTGATGACGCGCGTCGGGAACCGAAAAACGGAGGCTCGAATGAAGGTGTTGCACGTGGCCGGAATCGCCGCGCTCCTCCTGGGAGTGGCGGCGGCCCAGGAGAAGGGCCGGGAGACGAAGCCCGCGAAGTGCGGGATGACGGGGATCTGCTGCCCCAAGGAAGGGAAGTGCGAGGGCGAGTGCCGCACGATCTGCGATCGGGCGGGCGAGACGCTCGCGTCGGCGCGCAAGATCGCCGGCGAGAAGATGAAGAAGGCGATGGGCTCGAAGTGCGAGTGCACGGCCGGCGAGTGCTCCGCGGCCGGCTGCGAGGGCTGCGAGCTGGTGATGTCGAAGGTCTTGGCGCCGCTCATGAAGGACCGGATCTCCGCGCGCTTCAAGGACTGGAAGAAGGAGATCACGCACGCGGTGAAGGCGAAGGACGGGAAGGCCTCGACGGTGAAGTGCACGTTCCTCAAGGGCGCGCTGTGCGATCCCTGTGCGGATGCCCTTTCGGACGATATCCTCAAGAAGCTCCAGGACGTGTTCGGGCAGAAAAAGTAGCGTCGAACGGCGAGGCGAGGCGCTCCTCCGGGCCCGGGGGAGCGCCCCGACCTCAAGTGAATGACGAGGAACTCCTCGAACGGTCGCTCCAGGGCGACCCGGCCGCCTTCCGCGAGCTGTACGACCGGCACGCGGGAGAAGTCTACGGGTACGCCCGGCGGATCGTGGGAGACGGGGCGGCCGCCGAGGACGTCAGCCAGGAGGTCTTCCTGACGGTCGTCCGCCGGGGCGCCACGTTCGACCGGTCGCGCGCCTTCCGCCCGTGGCTCCTCACGCTGGTCCGCAACAAGTCGATCGACTGGCTCCGCGCGCGGTCGAAGCGCCCGGAGACCAAGCTGGAGGGCGAGGCGCTGGAGGCGATGGCCGCGCAGGCGGTGGAGGGCGAGGCGGGGGAGACCGTGGAGGTCGCGCTGGCGCGCCTGCCGCTGGCCTACCGCGAGACGTTGTGGCTGTGCGACGCCATGGGACTGACCTACGTGGAGGCGGGCGCTATCTTGGGCTGCGACCCGGGGACGATCGGTTCCCGGATTTCGCGCGGGCGGAAGGCGCTGCGGGATCACTTTTCGAGGAACGGCCATGAGGTGCGATGAACTCCGGACGCTGGTGGCGGATGGGGCGCCGCTCGACGATGCGGCGCGCGGTCATCTCGCCGACTGCACGGCGTGCAGCGGGGAATTCGCCGAGCTTCGGGCGCTGACGTCGGCGCGTCCGGTCGCGCCCGAGGGGCTCCGCGATCGCGTGCTCGCCGCGCTCCCCACCCGCCGCGCGTCCCGGTGGGCGGAGATCTACCGCGCCGCGGCGATCCTCGTGATCGGCATCGGCGTGGGATTCGTCTCCGGCTTCAAGATCAAACCCGACCGCGTCGTGTTCAGGGACCTGCCGGAGAAGACGATCGTGGTCGAAAAGACCGTGCCGGTGCCGGACGATTACGTTTCGAACGTGGCGATCGCGGCCGACTTCATCTACGGCGAGAAGCGGAAGGGCGAGGGACACCTGGTGGAAGTCCAGTACGTTCCCAACAGCGTGCGCGTCCAGAGCATCGTCGTCGATCCGCAAATGAAGGCCATCGAGCAGTACTGCCCGGTCGCGCGCCAGCTGGGATCGCTGGCCCAGAAGCGTCCCGACGTGGTCGTCTACAAGAAGAAGGACTACTAACCGCGGCCGGTGGCCGCCGCATGCTGGGCGGAGAGGACCAGCCCGTGCACCCGGCGCGCGTCCTCGATCATCTCGAACATCGGCGGATTGAATCGACCGATCCCCGGCCACGCCGATCCCGCCAGCCACTCCATGCCGGGCCGCCCCGTGTAGGGTCCCAGCTGGACGGTTCCCAGCGAGCCGCGACCTTCGCGCAGCGCGACGCTGCCCAGGAGCCCGAGCGAGAGACTGTGCGTTTCGCGCCCGCAGACGATGATCGCGCGGGCGGACGTCAGCGCGTATCGGGTTCTCGATCGCTGCCAGGAGTCGACCAGGAACCGCCCGAAGATGATGTACATTCCGATGAGCACGAAGGGTACTCCGAACAATGCGAAGTGGAGAGGGGCGCCCATGCTCAGCGCCTGCCATTCCCAGAACACGGCGAATCCTCCCCAGAGGAGGCTGAAGGGAATGAGCAGGGCGTCGGAGCGCCTCAGTCGCACGCCCTGGGCGGGCCGGCCGGCCCACAGCACGTTCTCCCGCGGTTGAAGCTCCTTCTCGATCGCGGGATCGACCTCGGGGATCATGATTCGCGGAATTCTAACGCCCCCGGATCCGAAGTGAAGGGGCGAATCACGCCCGCGAGGCGGTCCGCAGCGTGGCTTCCTGGAGGATCCCGCGCCGGACGAACGGCGCCG
>DASRJF010000010.1:0-5490 GCA_035649615.1 Planctomycetota bacterium
TCGCTCCCCCACAGGACCTTGTCGCCGATCGCCTCGAGCTTCGGGAAGTACTCCGGCAGGAGCTCGGGAGGGATGCTCGACACGTCCATCCAGAACCGCGGGTGTCGGCGCACGACGAACATGGCGGACTCCATCCACAGCGGCCGCCCGCCGTGCGCGAGGATGACGTTGAGGTTCGGGAAGTCGACGCCGATGTCGTCGCAGTGGATCGGGTCGGCGTACACGTTCCGCGCGCCCGGGAAGATCGACGTTCCGGTGTGGATCATCAGGACGAGACCGGCCTCCTCGCACTTCCGGTAGATCGTCTCGAGGTTCACGTTGCCGTTCCGGTAGTCGTTCGGATAGCAGGGCTGGTGCGCGGGGTGGATCTTCACGCCGCGGATCCCGAGCGCGATCAGCTTGTCCATGTCGCGCTCGGGGGCCGACGTCAGCGTCGGGTGCACGGAGCCGAACGGGATCAGCCGCCCGCCGCACTTCTTCGCGTACCCGGCCGCGTACTCGTTCACCTCTTCGGTGAACCCCATGATCTCCGGGCTCACGTAGTTGATCGAGACGACCCGCTCGATCCGCTCGCGGTCCAGGTGGGCGAGCAGCTTCTCCGGCGTGTACATGATCTCGAGGAGCTGCGGGATGTCGGGCCGCTTTCCCTGCATCATCGCGAGATGCGCGGGCTTGATCATTTTCCACGGCTGGATGTGGACGTGGGCGTCGATGACCGGAGGGTTCATGAGGGCTCCATGAGGGAAGGAAGCGCGAGCGACATCGCGACCCCGTTTGAGGGTGCGCTCTTGTTGCCGGCCAGATCATACGCCCGGACGCGGTAGCGATAGGCGGTTCCCGCGACGGCGGTGCTGTCCTGGAACGTCGTGTGCATGTCGGCGCGGACGGCGCTCACGATCTCCCACGGGCCGCCGTCGGCGGATCTCTCGATCCAGTAGCCGTACACCCCCTCCGGATCCTGCGCCGCAGACCAGGAGAGCCTCACGTGTCCCTTCGGCTCTTCGAACACGCGCAGCCCGGCGCCGGATCCGGGCCAGGACGGCGGCGTCGTGTCGGCCGATTCCGGGGCGTGCAGGCTTCCCCGCGGCCATAGGTAACAGCGGACCTTTTTGAAGTTCTCATCCAGGGATTTGCATACGTTGATGGAAATGCACCGGACGACCTGGTCTTCACGGCCCTCCCGCACCTTCTTCGGCCAATCCGGATCCGCGAGCAACGTGCGGGCCAAACCGATGAGATCCGCCTGGTCCGTCACCAACAGCCGCTCCGCCAACTCGGCCGTGCGGATCTTGCCGGTGGTCACGACGGGCGTCGACGCGCCGTGTCGATTCAGGTGCGACTTGATCCCGGCTCCGAGATACGCGTTGTACCCGTCCTGGTAGACGCGCGGCGGCATGCACCGGTCGCCGCTGTAGCCGGTGTAGGGATAGATCGCCTGCCCCGGCTTGTGCAGGGCGTCCTCGAACTTGCCTCCCGCGGAGACGGAGATCCAGTCCGCGCCGAGTTTGGCCATGCGGAGCGCCATCTCCGCGGAATCGTTGAGACCGTACCCGTCCGTGATGCACTCCTCGCCGTCGAAGCGCACGCCCATCGGGAAATCGCGGCCGACGGCGCGGCGCGCCTCGACCAGGATCTCGCTCATCAATCGCATCCGGTTCTCGAGCGACCCGCCGTACTCGTCCTCGCGCAGGTTCCGGCGCGACAGGAAGCTCGAGACCGTGTACGCGTGGGCCATGTGGAGCTCGACCCCGTCGTACCCGGTACGCCGCGACCGCTCCGCGGCGGCCGCGTAGAGCCGCACGATGTCGCGGATCTCCTCCGTCGTCAGATCCATGACCTTCTGCCGCCACCCGCTCCGCGACAGCTTGAGGAAGTGGATGACCTGCGGCACGATTTTCGAAGGACTGACGGCGCGCATCCGTCGAATCAGCTCGCGATGGCCGTCGATGAAGCGATCCTCGCCGAGGCGCAGCAGCTGGCCGCTCTTCGCGCCGTGAATGGCCATCGCCTCGATCACGACCAGGCCGGGCTCTCCCTTCGCGTGACGGACGTAGCGATCGATGATGTCCTGGTTGACGAGACCGTCTTCGCCGGAGAGCCGGGTCACCATGGCCGGCAGGACGATGCGATTCTCGAGCCGCATCGAGTTGATCTGGATCGGCTCGAATAGGACCATGGGAATAGGGAATTAGGAGTGAGGAATGAGGAATCGAATGAGGAATCGGGAATGGCCCCCAAAGCGATGATTCATGCCGTCATTCCTGATTCCCAATTCCATTCCCAATTCCTCATTCCGCATTCCCCATTCCCTCATTTCAGGCCAAGGAATCAGGAATTAGGAATAAGGAATATGGAATGGAATGAGGAATGGGGAATAACTCTCAAAGCGATGCTTCCCCGGGTCATTCCTGATTCCCAGTTCCATTCCCGATTCCTTATTCCACATTCCCCATTCCCTCATTTGAGGACGTTGGCCGCGATCACGAGCTTCAGGATGTCGCTCGCTCCCTCGTAGATCCGGAGCGTGCGTACCTCGCGGTACAGGCGTTCGACGGAGCTTCCCTTCAGGACCCCCGCTCCCCCGTGCAACTGCACCGCCATGTCGATGATCCGCTGCGCCGCCTCCGTCGTGAAGAGCTTCGCGGACGCGGACTCGAACGGGATCCGGGCCGCGCCGGCGTCGCGCTTCGCGGCGGACCGGTAGACGAGGAGGCGCGACGCCTCGTACTCCGTCACCATGTCCGCGAGCCGCGACTGCACGACCGCGAGATCCGCGAGACGCGAGCCGAACTGCTTCCGGTTCAGGATGCGGTCGATCGTGTCGGCGATCGCGCGACCCGCCATGCCCAGCGCCGCCGCGGCGACCGACGTGCGGAACGTCTCGAGCACGGCCAGCGCGTACTTGTACCCTTCCCCCACGCGGCCCACGAGACGGTCGCCGGGAACCCGGCACTCCTTGAACTCGAGCTCGCCCAGGGGATGCCAGGCGACGACGTCCTGGCGGCGGGAACACCTGACGCCGCCGTCGCCCTTCAGCACGACGAACATCGAGATGCCCCGGGACCCCGCCCCAGGATCCGTCTTCGCGAGGACCGTCATCGCGTCCGCGATGGGCGCGTTCGAGATGAGCGTCTTGAGGCCGTTGAGGACGAAGGCCCCGTCCTTCGCCCGGGCGGAGGTCGCGAGCGCCGCCAGGTCCGAGCCCGCCTCGGGCTCCGTCGCCGCGAACGCCGCGACCCACTCGCCGCTCCGGACCCGCGGAAGCACGTCTCGCTTGAGCGCGTCCGATCCGAACGCCTCGATCGCGTACGAGCCGAGCCCCTGCATCGCGAAGGCGAGATCGATGAGCCCGTGGTGATAGGCCAGCGTCTCGCGGACCAGGCACAGGGATCTCAGGTCCGATCCCCCGGCGTGCTTGAGAAGGCCCTCGCGGCCCAGGCGCCGCACGATCTCGCGCGCGGACGCGTCGTCCTCCTTGATCTCCCCCAGCGACGCGACGACGCGCTCGGCCTCGGCCTGGAGCTGGAAATGTTCGGTCTCGAGGAACGGGTTGCCGCGGATCCGCTCGTCGACGAATTCCGGTCCGCGCATCACTCGCTCCGGAAGCGGGCCGGCCGCTTTTCCATGAACGCGTGGAACGCCTCCTGGAAGTCGGGATTCGTCATGCACTCCGCCTGGGCCTGGGCCTCGGCCTCGACCGACTCCTCCAGCGCCAGGCTCATTTCCTTGTTGAGGCACTCCTTCGTGACCGCGATCCCGTGCCCCGGGCCCTTGGCGAGGCGCCGCGCGAGGGCCAGCGTCTCGTCGTGCAGGAAATCGGGCGGGCAGACCTTGTTCACCAGGCCGATGCGGTACGCCTCTTCGGCGCCGATCGAATCGCCCGTCATCAGGAGCTCCGTCGCCTTGGCGAGGCCCACCAGCCGCGGCAGGAGGAGGCAGGCCCCCATGTCCGCGCCGGAGAGCCCGACCTTCGTGAACAGGAACGCGAACTTCGAGCCGGTCTCCGCGATGCGGAAGTCCGAGCCCAGCGCGAGCATCGCGCCCGCCCCCGCCACGATGCCGTTGATCTTCGCGATGACCGGCTTGCGGAGCCGGCGCATGTTCAGGAGGAGCGCCCCGGTCATCCG
The DNA here is from genome assembly GCA_035649615.1 of Planctomycetota bacterium. Classification (GTDB taxonomy): domain Bacteria; phylum Planctomycetota; class MHYJ01; order MHYJ01; family JACPRB01; genus DASRJF01. The sequence goes on from DASRJF010000010.1 coordinate 4,128, forward strand.
CGTGAAGTCGAGAAGCCCGGCGCGGTCGCGCTTGAAGAGCTCCCCGATGATGTCGCGGACGTCGCCGCCCGAGCAGAATCCCTTCCCCTTCCCCGTGATGATCACGACCCGGACGTTCTTCTCGTCCTGCAGGGCCGCGAACGTGTCCCGGAGCTCGGCGTACGCCTCGAACGTCAGCGCGTTGAGCCGCTCCGGCCGGTTGAGGGTGATCGTCGCGATCCCCTCGTCCGTCGTCTCGTACAGGAATGACTTCGGCGTAATCATAAAACGGCAATCCCTTCCAGTTCCACCTTGGCCCGCGGGTCCCACAATCCCTTCACTTCGAACATGGCGCACGCCGGGTAATGTCGGCCGAGGTGCTTCTTCCACACCGCGCCCATCGACTTCCGCGCCTGGCCGTATTCTTCCCGGCTCGTCACGTAGATGTTCATCAATCCCAGCTGATCGGGCTTTCCCCCGGCCTCCTTCAGCACGGCCACCAGGTTCTTCAGCGCGGCCTCGAATTGCGCCGTGAAATCGTCGCTGACAATCTCCGATCCCTGGTTGGCGCCGTTCTGCCCCGCCAGGAACAGGATCCTGTTCCCCTCGATCAGCACCCCGTGATTGAAGCCGACGGGCGTCGGAAGCGTCTTCGGGTTGATGAGCTTCACCCGGGCCCGACCTTGGACTCCGGTCTTCGAACCTTGAACTTTGAACTTTGAACTTTGAACTCGCTTCACAGGTCGATCGCCTCCCCGTTTCTCGTCGTGGATGGATCGAGAAGGGACAGGACCGCGGTCGCGACCTCCTCGGGCTTCAGGAATCTCTTCTGGGGGTTCATCCCCTCCATCGTCCGTCGCGCCTCGGCCGCGGTCAGTCCGGTCTTCGCCACGACGTTCTTCACGTTCTTCTCGGTCATCGGCGTGTCCACGTATCCCGGGCACACCGCATTCACCCGCACGCCCTTCGGCCCGAACTCGGCCGCCAGGCTCCTCATCAAGCCGAGCATCGCGTGCTTTGACGCCACGTACGCGGCAATGTACGGCGCCCCCTGCTTGCCGGACACCGAAGCGACCATGACGATTCTTCCGGCGCCGCGATCCGCCATTCCGCCGATGAACGCGCGCGACACGAGGAAAGCGCTCGTCGCGTTCTCCGCGATCAGCCGGTCCCAGAAAGCGCGTTCCGTTTTCAGGAACGGCATCGACTCGGCGCTTCCGGCGTTGTTGACGACCGCGTCGATCCGGCCGAACCGGACCGTCGCCTCGTCCCGGAGCCGCTCCACCTCGTCCTCCCGGGACACGTCGGCCGGGATCGCGAGAACGTCGGTCGATTTCGACAACGCGCGGGCGGTCTCCTTCAAAGGCTCCGGGGACCGCGCGCA
>DASRJF010000011.1:0-7991 GCA_035649615.1 Planctomycetota bacterium
ACGACGGGATAGAGAAACGTCCGGAAGCCCGCCCGGAGTTCGAGCGTCGCCGCGCGCTGCGCGACGTACGCGAACGTCTCCTGCAGGACGTCGAGCGCGTCCTCGCGGTTCCCGCAGATCCGGCGCGCGAGGCCCGCGACCCAGTCGCGGTGGCGGAGATAGAGCGCCTCGAACGCGGACGCGTCGCCCCGGCGGAACGCGTCAAGCAGTTCCTTGTCAGTTCGTTCCAAGGGTTCCCCACTCCACCGGACGCGCGACCGCCGCGCGGAGCCGCGCCAGGTACGCCGATCGCGGGATCTCGACCGCGCCGAATTGCCGCGTCGCGGGCGTCGTCATCTGGATGTCGCACAGCTCGAACCCGCGCCGCGCGAGGTGGCGCAGGAGCCCCACCAGGGCCGCCTTTCCCGCGTCGGTCTGCCGGTGGAACATCGATTCCGCCATGAACGCGGCGCCGATCGCGATGCCGTAGACACCGCCGGCGAGCGTTCCCGCCGCCAAGGCTTCGACGCTGTGCGCGTGGCCCAACTTGCGAAGCTCGACGTACGCGGCGCGGATTTCCGGCGAGATCCACGTCGTGGGCCGGGCGGCGCAGCCGTCGATCACCCCCTCGAAGTCGCGGTCGCTCGTCAGCTCGAACTTGCGGATCGCGCGGGCGAGCCGGGCCGGCACGTGGAAGGAGTCGAGCGGCAGGATCGCGCGCGGATCGGGCGAGCACCAGAGGATGACCCCCGTCCCGGGATCCGCCATCGGGAACACGCCCTCTCGATAAGCCCTCAGAATCCGGTCGGGGGTCGGCGTCACGCTCGCTATATTAGCCGCCCCATGCGATTCCGACTTCGCCGCCGGGGCGTCGACCACGGCTTCGTCACGCCCGTGCCCCGCGAGACCGCGTGGGAGCGGTCGGAGCCCGTGCCGCTCCCGGGAATCGTGCCCACGGTGCCCACCGCCGCGGTTTCGCGACTCCTGGATCGCCTGCGCGCCGGGGACGATCTCGCCCCGTTGCTCCCCTTCCGCGTCCTTGGGACGTCTCAAAACGTCGCGGACCCGCTCGAAATTCAGAAGGTCCAGGTCACGGACGATCAGTACATCAAGGTCAACTGGCTGTCGACCCATCCCGGTGACGGCTCGATGCGGCTCCGGTTCGGCTACGGCGCGGAGATCCTGGACGACTGGAAGGACGATCCCGTGGGGGCCCGGGGGAGCGAGCGGCTGTTCGACCGCGTCTTTCCCGTCAGCCGCGCCGTCACGCGCAACCGGCGGCTGATCGGCGAGATCCGGCGGCGGATCGGCGGCCGCCCGCGGTTCATCCAGCGCATCCTGTACTCGAACTCGCCCGGCGGCGGCGCGCTCTTCCACCACGACTTTGTGCCGGGCCAGGCAGGCGTCGTCTATGCGCAGCTGGCGGGGTCGACGGGGTGGCTGACGTTGCCCAAGCGGGAGTTGAAACGTATGGCCAAGGACTTGGACAACGACAGGCTCATCAACCACACGGGCGCCTTTACCCGGCGCCTGGCCGCGGAGGGCTGGTTCTTCATTCTCCGGCCAGGGGACGCGATCCTGCTTCCGTCGTTCAGCTGGGAGCGGGTGGCGTGGCACTCGGTCTTCACGATCGGGAGGGCGCGAAACGTGGCGCTTTCGTTCGGCATCGCCAAGGAAACACGACACCGTAACTGATTGCGGTATAAACACTTATGATATCGCCGCAAAACCGCCAAGTTTACTTGGCACCTGCAGGATTGGGGACCCTCATTCCGCGCTCCAATCGCGGCGTTTTCATTGGCACGCGGGCTGCTATTACTCAAGTGAAAATTTCGATCCCGCTCCAATTGCCCCGACCCGTTGTCGGGGCAAATTTTTTTTAAAGCCTCCCGCGGCATCCGGTACCATCCCTCCATGTTCGCCGCCCTCGCGGTCGCCCTCGTCCTCCAGGACTCCGCCGCCGACCTCCTCCGGAAGGTCGAGGCGAAGTACGAATCGGCCAAGACGCTGACGCTCGCGACCGAGGTGCGCATCGTGGAGTCGAAGGACGGCAAGGAGACGGAGCGGGGCCGCATGCAGGGGAAGCTCCGGTCGAAGGGGGACGGCCGGATCCACGTGGAGTACTCGGTGGAAATCGCCGGGAAGCCGAACATGGTCGCGGTCTACATCTCGGACGGCAAGTCGCTTTCGATGATGAACAGCGGCCGGCCCGCCGAGAAGAAGGACCACACCCTGGCGCTGGGGATGTGGGCGCGGCGGTTCTGCGCCCGGACGGGTTTGACGGCGTCGCTGGGATCGGCCTTCGGCTCCGTTTTCCGCGCCGACGAGATCAAGCTCGACAAACTCTTCCAGGTGAGCGAGATCGCGGACGGGGGAAAGGAGAAGATCGGCGACGTCGAGTGCCGGGTCGTCACCTACCACGTGAGCCAGATCCAGGATCCGGCCACCCCGCTCAAGTGCCGCGCGTGGATCGATCCGGCGAAGCTGGCGGTGCTCAAGCACGAGCTGACGGACCGGACGACGATCATCCGCGAGACGCACAGCGAGGTCACGTTCGACGCCGAGATCGCGGACGATCAATTCAAGGTTCCGTAATAGTGCCCTCTTCTGACACACCGGTGTGCGATACTCTTTTCGTGGGCAAGGGAAACGCGGGCGTTACCGGGAGTAACGCGGATTCGAAGCGCCTCGAGGCCCCCCGCAAGGCGCTGGACGTTAAGCGCATGGGCGCCGATGGATTGGCAGATTTCCTGCTGAAGTCGGTGTAGAATCACAACCAAATAGGAGGAGAGAGAACGATGAGCCTGATGATCCCCCGCGAGTCCTCGGACAAGCGCAACGAAGCCCTCAAGAACGCCCTCTCGCAGATCGAGAAGCAGTTCGGCAAGGGCTCCATCATGCGGCTCGGCGCGGACACGCGGCTCGATGTCGCGGGCGTCACGACCGGATCCCTGTCGCTCGACCTCGCGCTCGGCGGCAAGGGCGTGCCCAAGGGCCGCGTCGTGGAGGTGTTCGGCCCCGAGGGGTCGGGCAAGACGACCCTCTGCCTCACCGTCATCGCCAACGTCCAGAAGAGCGGCGGCCAGGCGGCCTTCATCGACGCGGAGCACGCGCTCGATCCCCAGTACGCGAAGAAGCTCGGCGTCAACCTCGACTCGCTCCTCCTCTCCCAGCCCGACAGCGGCGAGCAGGCGCTCGAGATCGCGGAGATCCTCGTCCGCTCGAACGGCGTCGACATCATCGTGGTCGACTCCGTCGCCGCGCTCGTCCCGAAGGCGGAGCTCGAGGGCGAGATGGGCGACGCGCACGTCGGCCTGCAGGCGCGCCTCATGTCGCAGGCGCTCCGGAAGCTGACCGCCGCGGTCGCGAAGTCCAACACCTCGCTCATCTTCATCAACCAGCTGCGCGAGAAGATCGGGATCATGTTCGGCAACCCCGAGACAACCCCCGGCGGGCGCGCGCTCAAGTTCTACTCGAGCGTGCGCATCGACGTCCGCCGCGTCGGCCACCTGAAAGACGGCGAGACGGAGGTGGGCACCCGCGTGCGGGCGAACATCGTCAAGAACAAGATCGCCCCGCCCTTCAAGAAGGCGGAGTTCGACATGCTCTTCGCGTCGGGGATCTCGTACGAGGGCGACCTGCTCGACCTCGGCGAAGAGCAGCAGGTGATCGAGCGGAGCGGCTCGTGGATCGCCTACAAGGGCGAGAAGATCGGCCAGGGCCGCGAGCGGGGCCGCGAGTTCCTGTGCGAACACCCCGAGATCGCCATCAAGATCGAGAACGAAATCCGGATCAAGATGGGCCTCGAGCCGCGCACGATCCCGACACCGCCCAAGCCCGAAAAAGTGGAAGAGAAAGAGGAACGGGAGGAGAAGAAAACGGTCAAGTCCGCGCGTTAGAATATTGGCGAGCCTGCTCCGCCGCAGGTCGTCGTATACTTACCGTCAGAGCGCAGGCGAGCCTGCTCCGCCGTAGCTCAACAGGTACTGATCGGCAGAGACAGGAACAGAGCGGAGGCGAGTCGCCGCGGGGGTCGCGAACCCCGCGGACATTGAACTGGGGCGCCCGATTCCCCGAGCGGGAGTTGAGCGCCCCTTTTTTTTTCGCGGTGATGACGTGACGACGGTTACGAAATGCGAATTCGAGGGTCTAAACCCCGGCATGGTCGGACGCCGGAGAAAGGAAACTGACGTGGAAGAGGTCGGCATCATTCGCCGGACGATTCAGGACGTCCTCGTGCCGGAAATGCAGGGCATCAAGGAACGCCTGGCGGGATACGACGAGAGGTTCGTGTCGATCGACCGGCGGTTCGATCAGGTCGAGGCTCGCCTCGACCGGATCGAGGCACGGCTCGACCGGATCGAGGCGCGGCTGGACGCATTGGAAACGGAGATGCGCCGGGGGTTCGCGGCCCTGGGGGCGGCCATCGAGCGCATCGAAACCCGGCTCTCGTTCTCGGAACTGGACAAGCGGCTCGTCCGCCTCGAAATCCTCCAGGAGCGCGGCTCTTCCGGCCCCAAGTCCTCCGCCGCCTGATCGCGCTTGAACCCTCTGATAGCCTCTGACCGGGTTTCGGTCTGTCTTCAGTGAGTTGGGCTGATCTGTCAACAGTCAACCGTCAACCGTCAACAGCCATCGGCAATCTTGGATCCATCCCGCTTGGTCCTTGAAGGTTCTAGGTTAAAGCTCCTATCATCGTCCGCCCATGACCACGGACGAAATCCGCGAGAAGTACCTCAAGTTCTACGAGTACCGGGGCCACGCCCGTTACCCGTCGGACTCGCTCGTCCCCACGAACGACCCCTCGCTCCTCTTCACCTCGGCGGGGATGGCCCAGTTCAAGGACATGTTCCTCGGCATCGGCCGGCTCCCTCACAAGCGGATCACGACCGTCCAGCGGTGCCTGCGGGTGGGCGACCTCGAGAACGTCGGCCGCACGGCGCGCCACCACACGTTCTTCGAGATGCTCGGCAACTTCTCGTTCGGCGACTACTTCAAGGCCGAGGCGATCCCCTGGTGCTGGGATTTCTACACGAGCGCGCTGGGCATCCCCGCGGACCGCCTGTGGGCCTCGATCTACGAGAAGGACTCCGAGGCCGAGGCGATCTGGACGAAGCTGGGGAAGCTGAAGCACCCCATCGTGAAGATGGGCGAGGCGGACAATTTCTGGCCCGCGAACGCGCCGTCGCAGGGGCCCAACGGGCCGTGCGGGCCGTGCAGCGAGCTCTACTACGACTTCGGGCCCGAGATCGGGTGCCGCCAGCCCGACTGCGCGCCCGGCCACTCGTGCGACCGGTTCGTCGAGATCGGCAACATCGTCTTCACGCAGTACGAGCGCCAGGAGGGCGGCGTCCTGAAGCCGCTCCCCCAGAAGAACATCGACTTCGGCGGCGGCCTGGAGCGCGTCGCCGCGGTCATGCAGGGCGTCCACTCGAATTACGACATCGACATCTTCAAGGCGATCATCGCCCAGGAACTCCGGGTCCTGAAGATCCAGCCGACGGCGGACAACGGCCGGCGCCTCCGCCGCATCGCCGACCACGCCCGCGCCCTCGTCTTCTGCATCGCCGACGGCGTGCGGCCCTCCAACGAGGGCCGCGGGTACGTCGTCCGCCGCATCCTCCGCACGGCGTTCCGCGACGGATGGAAGCTCCGGCGCTCGGCCCGGATGGAGCCGGAGCCGTTCCTCCACAAGCTGGCGGAGACCGTCGCGGACCAGATGCGCGCCGCGATGCCGCTGTCGCCGGAACAGAGGCAGCTCGCGATCACCACGATCCAGACGGAAGAGGCGCAGTTCCTCAAGACCATCGAGCGCGGCATGGGAGTCGTCGAGACCCGGGTCGCCGAGCTGAAGAAAATGGGCCAGTACCGGCTCGACGGCAAGGCCGCCTTCGACCTGTACCAGAGCCACGGGTTCCCCATCGAGCTGACGATCGACGTCCTCGGCGACTACGGCATGGCGGTCGACGTGGACGGCTTCCAGAAGGCGCTCCACGAGGAGCAGGACCGCGCGCGGACGAACGAGGCGATCTTCGATCCGAACAGCCCGCTCACGAAGATCAAGGAACAGCGGATCAAGACGACCGACTTCCTCGGCTACGCGATCCGCGTCGCGGACATCGGCAAGCCGGTGAACGTCAACATCGTCCGCCTCATCAACCTCGACGCCGAGTCGCTCGAGAAGTTCAACGAGTCGAAGAAGGACATGGCGGGCGTGACGCGGCTCATCGGCAAGGGAATGATCGTCGATACCGCGGAGGAAGGGGACGCCGTCGCGATCCTCTGCGACAAGACGCCGTTCTACGCGGACGCGGGCGGGCAGGTCGGCGACGCCGGCCGGATCCAGACGGACGAGGGCGTCGTCGAGATCACCGACACCCGCAAGCCCGACGGGTACTACCTCCACATCGGCAAGGTCACGAAGGGGCCGGTGCGGCCCGGGCTCGCGCGGGCCCTCGTCGACGCGCCGAGGCGGCTCAACATCATGCGCAACCACACGGGGACCCACCTGCTGCACTCGGCCCTGCGCGCCGTGCTCGGCGCCCACGTCACGCAGGCGGGATCCATGGTCGAGCCCGACCGCCTCCGCTTCGATTTCCACCACCCGAAGCCGGTGACGCCGGAGGAGCGGCGGAAGATCGAGGACTGGGTGAACCGCATCATCTTCGAGGACCGCGACGTCACGAAGGTCGAGATGTCGATGGACGAGGCGAAGAAGAAGGGCGCGCTGATGTTCTTCGGGGACAAGTACGGCGATCGCGTCCGCGTCGTGACCATCGAAAACTCCGGGTCGGTCGAGCTCTGCGGCGGCACGCACCTCGAACACTCGGCGACGATCGGCGCGATGCGGATCACGAGCGAGAGCGCGATCGGGAGCGGCGTGCGCCGCATCGAGGCGGTCACGGGCCCCGGGGCGGTCGAGGCGGCGCGCAAGCAGGAGGACCTCCTGGTCGAGCTGGCGCGCGAGCTCGCGGTTCCCATGGCCGACCTGCCCCGCCGGATCAAGCAGATGGCCAAGGACGTGCAGGAGCTGAAGAGCGAGGTCGGCCGCCTGCGGCGCGGCGGCGGCGGGTCGAACGGCGTCGACGCCCTCGTCAACGAGGCGAAGGCGGTCGGCACCGAGAAGATCGTCGTCGCGAGCCTGGAGGGGGGCGGCGTCGACGACGCGCGCGCGCTTATGGACGAGTTGACGAAGAAGCGCAAGATCGGCGCGGCGATCCTGGCCGTCCCCGGCGAGCGGCCGGCGTTCGTCATCGGCGTCCGCGAGGACCTCGTCGCGGCGAAGGGACTGAAGGCCGGCGATATCGCGAAGGCCGTGGGGCAGGCGTGCGGGGGCGGCGGCGGCGGGCGCGAGGTCCAGGCGCAGGCCGGCGCGACGGATGCGTCGAAGATCCAGCTCGGTTTCGACACGTTCGAAGCGGCGGTCCGCTCGAAATTGGGCTGATCGTGATTCAAACTCCCAGGTGGTGGCGCCTCTGCTTCTGGAGTGTCATCATCCTCCTGGCACTCGACGTCGCCGTTTTCCTTTGGTCCTGGGTCCCCGATCTCCTGGGCAGGCCCATCGGTACCGAGGCCGAAGAGTGGACCGAGCTGGGAGTCGCCATCGTCTCCGCCCTGGCGGGTCTGCTGTTGTTGGGCATACTGCTGGTGCTCATGGCGATCCGATGGATCAGGGAATCAAGGATGCGGTCGACTTCAACCGCGAAATCCTGATTCCGCCGCGCGGCCGACTCAAGCGTTGCGGCGGCGGGCGCGAGGTCCAGGCGCAGGCCGGCGCGACCGATGCGTCGAAGATCCAGCTGGGCTTCGACACATTTGAATCGGCGGTGCGGGAAAAGCTCGCGTAAGCGCCCCCGTTTCCAGTTGAATTAGGCGCCTCATTCCCCTACACTTCCCGCTTCCGGAGACAGGCCATGCCGACCCCGAAACGGAAACTCGCGAACAGCTGGCGTAAGCACCGCCGGTCGCACGACCACGTGCACGTGCCCAATCTCTCCATCTGCCCCCGCTGC
>DASRJF010000012.1:0-12221 GCA_035649615.1 Planctomycetota bacterium
CCGCCGCATGCTCCTCATCAAGTGCGAGAAGTTCACGATGGAGGCGATGGAGCTGGAGCGGAAGCGGATCCGCGAGAAGACGAACAAGCAGCGGTTCCAGATCCTCACGTGCACGCGCGGCCGGGGCACGATCCACCACGGAGAGAAGCTCAAGTCGCGCACGCCCTACGCCATCGGGGAGACGTTCCTCCTGCCGGCGCACCTGGGCGAGTTCGAGGTCGCCAGCTCGGGCTCGTCGGAACTCGTGGTCACGTACGTCGAGTAGAAACCGATTCTCGATTGAAGACCCGTTCCGGCAGGATTCGTCACTCAACCGGGAGCTGAGAGTTCGCGACCTCCCGGCGCGCCGCCCCCCAATTCCAGATTCCAGATTCCAAATTCCAGATTCTAGATTCCAGATTCCAGATTCCAATTCATAAGTTATAATTGGGCGACAGAGGGGGAGTCATGAGACGTTCACGCCAGGCCGGCGGCCTGCGGTCCATGGTCGTCATCGTCGGCACCGCGTGGGCGGCCATCTTCCTCCATTCCTGCAACACGCCGCCCGGGGCCCTCGATCCCGCGGCCCTCGGGCAGATCCACGCGGCCCCCCGGGTCCGGATCGGGCTCGGCAAGTACCTCCGCGTCGATTCCGCCGCCGTCGTCTTCCCCGAACCGTTCGCCGTCGTCGGGACCGCCGGCGTCCTCCAGAAGGAAGAAGGCGGGTCCGCGGCGGTCGCCCTTTCGTGGGAGGAAGGCCTGCGCGTCGGAACCCGCATCCATCCGGAATCCTCCCTGCGCCTGACCTCGGGAACCGACGGGGGATTCGAACTCGGAGGCATCCACTACCGCGGCGATCTCCTCGTCGTGCGCGACGACGACCGGGAGACGCGCACTCCCCGGATCACGCTGGTCAACGACGTCGACCTCGAGGACTACCTCCGCGGCGTCGTGGGCAAGGAGATGTCTCTCTCGCGGGGAGAGGAAGCGCTCAAGGCGCAGGTCGTGGCCGCGCGCACGTACGCCCTCTACGAGTCGAAGATGAAGACGCTGGCCACGGTCAAGGGCGAAAAATTCGACCTCTACGACGACGAGCGTTCCCAGGTGTACGGCGGGCGCGAGAGGGAGACGGCGGCGGCCGTCCGGCTCGTCGACGAGACCCGGGGGAAATTCGTCGTCTTCGCGAGCCGGCTCGTGAAGACGTTCTTCTCATCGACCTGCGGAGGCCACACGGAGCCGGCGGTCCTCGTCCTCGGCGAGGGGGAGGACATCCCGCCGCTCCGCGGCGCGCCGTGCGGCTACTGCACCGACTCGAAGTACTACTCGTGGAAGGCGGAATTCAACCGCCTCGACCTCGCGAAGAAGATCTGGGGCCCGGCGACGCAGGCGAAGGTGAAAACGGTGCGCGTCACGAAGACCCTCCCGGGGGGCCACGCGCAGGAAGTCGGCATCATGGTCGAGAAGGGCGTCAAGGAGCACCTGCTCGAGGCGAACGGCGGCTTCCGTCGCCGCATCGATCCGCGGCTGATCCGCAGCACGCTCTGGGATTCGATCGAGACCGTGGACGACCGCATCGTCATCTCGGGCCGCGGATGGGGCCACGGCGCGGGGATGTGCCAGTACGGCGCTTACAAGATGGCCGACCTGGGGCGCACGTCGGACCAGATCCTGGAGCACTACTTCCCGCAGGCGGAAGTGAAGAAACTCTACTGAGGAAGATGGAAGTTGGAAGATGGAATTTGGAAGTTGGAAGTTGGAATATGGAATGGAATCTGGAATGCGGAATTGAGAATCAAGAAATGGAGAATCGGGAATCCAGGATCGAGAATCGAGGCTACTGGGCCGAGATCGCGTCCTTGATGCTGTTCTCGACGTCCGTCACCCACGCCGACGACGGGAAGCCGCGCTTGAGCTCCTCGCGCATCTCCTTCGCGCGGTCGATGTACAGCAGCTTGTTCGCCTTGTCCTTCTCCCCGAACTGCTTCGCGTAGCGCGCCGCCGCGATCGCGGATTTGGCGATGGCCGTTTCGTGCTCGTAGGAGTTGGCCGCCGGACCGGGGTCGAGCGCGCCCTTCATGAAGTCGAGGAGCGCCTCCTTGACCTTGCCCTCCTCGAGGTAGACGTCGCCCCGCGCGATGATCGCGCCGAGGTAGACCCGGGGGGCCGAGTCGCGCTTCTCCTTGATCTCGGTGAGCAGGCTCTCGACTTTCGCCTTGAGCTCGGCCGTCCGCTTCAGCGCGCTCAGGCACCGGAGCGTCCCGAGGGAGACGTCCTCCCACAGCTCGCGGTTCCCGCCGAGGCTCGTGTACATGTCCAGGGCCTCGAGGTGCTTCTTCTGCGTCTCCAGGACGTCGGCCCGCAGGAGCTTGGCGTCGTTCTGGAGGTCCGCGTAGCGGCGGTCGGACTTGATGACGTCGTCGAGCTCCTTGATCGTGGCGTCCTGGAGCGCCGCGTCGCGCTTCATCTTCGCCGCCTCGTACTGCATCAGGAAGGACTCGCGCAGGAAGAACGAGTCGGGCTTCTCCTTGCGCAGCTCGCGCGCCGCGGTCACGACGGCCTGGGCGTCCCCGGCCGCCATGTAGGCCTCCATGATGTACTTCCGGCAGAAGTCGCGCAGCGGGTGGTCGGGGCTGTTCGACTTCTTGATGTGGTCGATCGCCTTCACGAAGTTGTCGACCGCTTCCTTGTTGCCGCCCTTGTGCAGGGCTTCGATCCCGCGGGTGTACTCGAAGGGGATGAGGTTGTTTTCCTTGTCGAACTCGATGTCCTTCACCTCGCGGGCGTTGTCCTCCTGCTGGCCGGCGGCGTTCACGAGGCGGTACTTGATCTCGCGGAAGTTGATGTTGACGACGATCCCCTCGATGGGCTGCCGCTCGCCCTTCCAGATGATCTTGTCCTGCGCCGCCGCGAGGGCGGGGGCCGAGGCCAGCAAAACGAGGGCCAATATCGATCTGAAAGCGTTCATGGTTGCGGGCCCATTATAGGGGCCTCCTCTCATTCATCAAGGGTTGTAACGCCGCGCGCGCCCCGGGGTTCACGGCCGGTACAATGAAACTCGATGCGAGTCGCGCTCCTGGGTCTCCTGATGGCGATCGCGTCGTGCGGGCCCGGGCCGGCGCCTCCGGTTCCCGCCTCTTCCTTCCGGCCGACCGCGATCGTGATTCACTCCACGTCGGGCCTCGATCGCGAGGCGGCCCTGGCGGCCATGGCAAAAGTCGGAGGAAGCGTCCACGTTCTCGTCGACTCGGACGGGACCCTCCGCCGCCTGGTCGAGCTCGACCGGCCGGCCCGCGCGGCGAGGGGCCTGGACGATGTCGCCCTCCAGGTCTCGGTCGTCGGAGGCGTCGGCGACGAACTCCTGGCGAACCCGCGCCTCGTCGCCGCCGTCGCGGAGGTTGTCGACGGCTTGGCGAAGCGGTTCGACATCCCGAAATCCAACGCCAGGATCGACTCGAGGAGGGGCGTCTTCTCACACCAGCAGGCCAAGTACCGGTTCGGCGGCCTGAAGCGCGGCGAAGTGAAGGACCGGATGGAGCCCGGCGAGGAGTTCATGAAAGCGCTTCTCGAGCGCATCGGCGGCACGTTTTGCGAGGAGAAGGACTGGTTCCTCCGGGCGGGCGATCAATGGATATTCGTCTGGGAGAAAAGCACCGGCGTGCGCGCGCGCGGACTCTCGAAAGGGCGGGGACTCACTCCCGCGCCGCGCCCTCCCATGCTGCCCCTCGAGATGTCCGAGGATCGCCGGATGCGCTACGTCGACCGCGGTTCGCTGAAAGAAGTGCTCGGCATCGTCCTCCATTTCACGGCGACGGAGACGATGGAAAGGGCCGTCGAGACGTTCGAGCGCCGCTTCCTCGGCCCGTCGATCATCGTCGACACGGACGGGCGCGCGTGGCAGGTCGTCGACCACCTCGAGGACAAGGTCGCGGCGGCCGCGGGCACGAACGAGAACTGCATCCAGATCGAAATCGTCGGCGAGAACGAGGAGGCGCTCCTGGCGAACGCGCCCCAGCGGTGCGCCGTCGTCGGGGTCCTGAAGGCGCTGGCCGCATCCCGTTCGATTCCGCTCAACAACCGCGACATCGATTCGCTCCGCGGAGTCTTCTCCCACGGCCAGGCGAAGAAGCGGTGGGGGAGGAGCGCCTGGATGTGGGGGGACGACTTCGATCCGGGCGAGCGCTACATGAAGCGCGTGCTCGAGGAGGCGGGAGGGACGTACGTTCCCGAGAAGGAATGGACGGGCCGCCGGTCCGAGAAGTGGGTCGTCATCGACGAGACGTGGCTTCCCTAGTAGGAAGTGCTGAGTTCAAAGTCCAAGGTTATCCAAGGTCCACAGTCTTCGACTCGGGACCTCGGATAACCTTGAACCTTGAACCTTGAACTTTGAACTCGATTCACATCGTCACTCCTTGCCGAAAGGCTCCGTCTTGTCGCCGTCCGTGCGCGATCCCTTCCAGAGGGCCTCGATCACGGCCGCCTTGATCGCCTCCGGACAGTTCATGATGAAGGCGGCGGAACGTCCGCGACGGACGACGAAAGCGCGGGCCGGCTCATCGCGGCCGTTGATGACGAACGCGGCGGCCGCCGCGGCGTCCTCGAACTCGCGCGCGTCCCGCTCCGTGTCCCAGGCCGTGGCCCAGGCGATGAGCAGCCGGTCTCCCTCCGACCACGCGCGAAGGACGTCCCCCGACCATCCCCGCGACGCTTCCGGGCGCGTCTTCGCGTCGATCGACTCGAGCAGGAGCGCCGTCCCGAGTTCGCCGAGCGTCGTGCGAAAGACGGCCGCGCCCCCGCGGCCCGCGACCAGGAGTTCCAGCGGCCGGAGGTCGAGTTCCGACGGCCGCTCCCCCGCGATGTACTTCTCCGGATGCAGGATCTGCTCGGTGCTGTCGGGCGGCCGCTTGTACACGTAGCGAAGGCGGGCCGCGCCTCCCTGCTGGCGCATCGACTCCATGAAGATGCCGCCGCGCCGCCACATGAAATCCGACGACCGCACGAGGAACCGGGGCGCGACGAGCGAGGCGAATCCGCTGGTCTCCCGCTCCCACTTCTCCGCGCCTTCCGCCAGTTTCTTCACGTGATCGGCGTCCGCGCGCGCGCCGTTGACGCGGAGCCCCGCCCAGAAAAGCTGCTTGGTCATGTCGGCGTCGCCGTGGCGGACGGCGAGCCGGGCCATCCGGGCGTCGAACGTCGCGAGGGCCGGCGGCGCGTCCCGGATCCGCCGCTCGCTCAATACCAGGGTCAGGCGGTAGACCAGCTCATCGTCGGGGATCGCGGGATCCAGGATCCGGAGCGTCCCGCCCGCCGCGTACGACTTCATCGAGGCCGCAGCCATCGACGGGATCACCAGCTCCAGCCTCAGCGCCGGGGAGATGAGCCCGAGCGCTTTCAGGACGCGCTCGAATCCCCCCAGGTCTCCCCCATGGAGATCGCGCGACTGGACGAGGGCGAGGGTCCCGCCCTCCTTGCGCGAACCGATCTCGATATCGACGGGCGTCCCGATTTTCTCGCCGCGCAGCTCCTCGATGCGGTTGGAGAGCGCGTCGCGGCGTCGGGACAAGTCGTCGGAGCCCTGGAGGAAGGCGATGGCGGCCAGCAGGAAGAGACGCGTCATTTCCGATCCGGGTCGTACTCCGATTCCAGCGTCTCTTTCACGACATCGAGCTGCTTGAGAATGAGATCCTTCGACCCGTGCTGGGGGACCGCGGTGAATCCCTTCGTCTCGCCATGCTGCTGTTCGTAGACGGCGAGCATGAGGTCGAGCTTCGCGTGGCGCGCGGCGGGCAGCCCCTGTTTCATCGCGGCGACCGCGCTTTGAATGTCCGCGTACGCGGCCTCCGCGCCGCGGCCCGTCTTGAAGGCCTCGACGAGGTCGGCGTGCGACTGCTTCCACGCCTTGAAGGACAAGCGGATCGGGATCTCGGGTCCCTTGGAATGGGGCGGGGGGGCGGCCGGGTCCGGCGTCTTCGTCGTGGATTGGGGAGCCTCCGTGCTCGACGTGCCCGGTCCCATCCCGGGGGGCCAGGCGGACACGATCGGGGCCTGCGCGTAGGAGAACTTGCTCTTGATCTCCTTTTCGCCGGTGTCGATGCGCGTCTGCCAGTTGGCCGGCGCCCGGTCGAGGTCGGTGTCCCGGGCCAGCGACTCGTAGGACGCGATGTAGGGGTCGTACGCTTTCTTCGCCTCCTCGGTCACGAGGGCGCGCATGACGCGCAGGCTCTCGACGATCTCCGCCAGCGCCCCCGCGGCGTCGCGATGATTCCGGTTGTTGGCGTTCCCGAGCCCCTGGCGCACCCGGTTGTGACACCCCGTGAGCTTGCCGAAGGCGTTCTCGTAAGCCTCGGCCGGCGTCCGCGCCTCGTCCATCAACCGGGCGCCGCCCCCGCCGACGGCGATGGGGGGAAGGCGGGGAACGTCCGGGCCCCCGCACGCGGCCGCCCCCAGGACCGCGAGAACAAGAGCTCGATGCATCGGCCCATTATGTGGAGAAAACTCGATCGACGAAAGTCCGAATGTGGCCCATTCTGGATTCTCGATCCTGGAATCGAAAATCGCTGGATTGGCATGCTCCATACGGGTTGATATGATCCAACTCTCTTACCCTCCAAAATGCCCAGCAGACTCGCTGAAGCCGTCCGTCGTCTCCGCTCCCCTCGCGTCCTGGTCGTGGGGGACCTCATCCTCGACCGGTACGTGTGGGGCGACGTGAACCGCATCTCGCCCGAGGCGCCGGTCCAGATCCTGGATGCGTCGCGCGAGGAGCTCCGCTTGGGCGGGGCGGCGAACGTGGCGCACAACGTGGCGGTCCTCGGCGCGCGGGCGTCCTGCGCCGGCGTCGTCGGCCGGGACGCGCCCGGCACGGGGCTCCTGGAGCTCATCCGGTCGCTGGGGGTCGGCGCCGCGGGCATCGTGCGGGACGACTCGCGGCCCACGACGGTGAAGACCCGCCTCCTGGCGCACAACCAGCAGATGCTGAGGATCGATCACGAGCGGCGCCAATCGATCGCGCCCTCGGTGGAGAAGGCGCTGGCCCGGGCGGTCTCCAAGGCCGCGGCGTCGGCCGACCTCGCGCTGATCTCCGACTACAACAAGGGGACGATGACCCCGCGCGTCTGCCGGAGCCTGATCGACGCGTTCCGTCGCCGGGGCAAGCCGGTGCTCGTGGGCCTCAAGAGCCGGGACATCGCCAAGTACGCGCGGGCGACGGGAGCCTCGCTCAACCGGTCCGAGCTCGCCCTGGTCAGCGGGGTGGACAGCGTGGCGGCCGGCGCGAAGAAGATCGTGCGCCGGCTGGGCCTCGAGTTCCTCATGGTCACCCTCGGCGACAAGGGCATGCACGTGTACGGCCGGAGCGGGGCGCCGGTGACGCTCGACGCCGTGGCGCGCCAGGTCTACGACGTCACGGGCGCGGGCGACACGGTCCTGGCGGCGTTCGGAACCGCCTACGCGTGCGGCCTTCCGCTGGAGGAGTGCGCCCTGATGGCGAACGCCGCGGCGAGCATCGTCGTCGGCAAGGTGGGGACCGCGACGGTGACGCGCGAGGAGCTCCTCGATCACGCGTCCCCCGGCGACGAGGCGGGGCGCCGCAAGGTCCTCGACCGGCCCGCGCTGCGGCGAGCGCTCGACGGGGAACGGAAGCGGGGGCGGCGGATCGTCTTCACCAACGGGGTCTTCGATCTCCTCCACGCGGGCCACCTGAGCCTGCTCCGGTTTGCCCGGTCGCGAGGGGATGTCGTCGTGGTCGGGCTGAACACCGACCGCTCGGTGCGCGCCCTCAAGGGGCCGTCGCGCCCCATCCAGGACGCGGCCGAGCGCGCCGGGATGCTGGCCGCGCTGGAATGCGTGGACTACGTGACGCTTTTCGACGAGGAAACGCCGGAGCGGCTGATCCGGCAGGTCCGGCCCGACGTGCTCGTCAAGGACGAGGACTACGCCGGCAAGAAAGTCGCGGGCCGCGACTTCGTGACTTCGACCGGCGGCCGCGTGGAATTCGCGCCGCGGGTCCGGGGGTACTCGACGACCGACCTCGTGGCCCGGATCCGGAGGCGCCCATGAACCCGCCCGCCCTGGTCCGCATGATCCGGGAGCGCCTCCAGGAGGCCGCGCTGGTGAAGCTGCTCCTCGCGGAGTCGGGCGCCGGGGAGATCGGCGCGATCGCCGCGGCGGTCGTGAAGGCCCTGAAGGCGGGGCGGCGCGTGGTCCTCTTCGGCAACGGCGGCTCGGCGGCCGACGCCCAGCACATCGCGGCCGAGATGGAGGGCCGCTTCATGCGCGAGCGGCGTCCGTGGCCGGTGCTGGCGCTGACGACGAACACGTCGTCGCTGACGGCGATCGGCAACGACTACGAGTACGCGGAGACGTTCCCGCGGCTCGTGCGCGCCCATGTGCGGAAGGGCGACGTCGCCATCGGCCTGTCGACCAGCGGCAATTCCCCCAACGTGGTGGGCGGCCTGAAGGCGGCGCGCGCGGCCGGGGCCGTCGCGATCGCGTTCACCGGCCTGAAAGGCGGCAAGGCGGCCGCCGTCGCGCACCTCGTGTTCCACGCCCCTTCGGAATCGACGGCCCGGATCCAGGAGTGCCACATCACGGTGGGTCACATCATCTGCGAATGGGCCGAGCTTTCCCTTCCGAAGTAGGGGATGACGGATGACCGATGACCGATGACAGTATGCGACTCGCGAAGACGGAACAGTCCATCAACCAAGCCCAGTTCGCGGTTAGCGGACCGTCATCTGTCATCGGTCATCCGTCATCGTACCTAGTCGACTCCCGCGGCGTCCCGGTATGCTCTCCTTCATGCTCTGGGACTTCCTCTTCGGCTCCATCATCGGCTGGTGGATCCTCTTCCTGATCGCGGCGGCCGCGATCGGGGCGTTGCGCTCCGCGTTCCGCGCCTGGAGCCGCCACCGCCGGGCCATGGCCGCCAACCTCGCGCGGCTCTCCGACGCCCGCAACGCCGAGTCCCGGTATGCGCTCGCCGTCGTCTATTGCGAGGGGAGGCGCTGGAAGAGCGCGCTGGCGCTGATCGGCGAGGCGATCGACATCGCCTCCTCGGACAACCGGTACAACCACGTTCCGCACCGGTTCCTCCGACTGAAGGCGGACGCCCTGTACGGGAATCGCGAGTGGACCGCGGCCGCCGCCGCCTACCGCCAGGCGCTCGACGTCCATTCGGACACGGGGTACGCGGACTCGCTCCTCGGCGTGGCGCGGTCCGAGTACCGCGCGGGGCGCTGGAAGGAGGCGGTCGAATTCAGCCGCCACGCGGTGCGGGAGCAGGAGTCGCGCCTCGAGGCCTACTTCCGCTGGGCGCAGGCCGCGGCGGCCGCCGGCAACGCCCCCGAAACGGAACGCGCCGCGGCCGAATTCCGCCGCGTCGCCGCGATGCTCCCGCCGTTCGCCCGCCAGAAGCGCCTCTGGTGGCGCCTCGCCTTCGCGGGGTTTCCGATCGCGCGGAGAATCGGATGAAGCGGCGCGCGATCTTCCTCGACCGGGACGGCACGCTGATCCGCAATCTCCCCTATCGCGACACGCCGGACGGCCTGGAACTGCTTCCCCGGGTGGCGTCCGGCCTGAAGGCGTGGGTGCGGTCGGGCTTCGTGCCCGTGATCGTCACGAACCAGTCCGGTCTCGCGCGGGGGCTGTTCACCCGGAAGTCCCTGGAATTGATCCACGCGCGCCTGCTGAAGCTGCTCCGGACGCGCGGCGTGAGGGTCGAAGCGATTTATGTATGTCCGCACCTGCCCGGCGCGAAAATCGCCCGGTATGCGAGGCGGTGCGCGTGCCGCAAGCCCAAACCCGGGCTCTTGAAGCGCGCGGCGCGAGAGTTGGGCCTCGATCTGCGCAAGTCCGTGATGATCGGCGACTCGCCCAGCGACGTCGAAGCCGGCCGAAAGGCGGGAACGCGCACCCTCCTGCTGGGAAGGGATGCCTCAGACCTGCTCGACGCCCACGTCCGCTTCCACTCCGCCTGAATGCCTCTGACCTAGTGTTGCGTCAAAGTTGATTCTGACGGGTGAGACGTAACCTGTGGACCCGCAGTTCGAGAAGGCCGACTAGAAGTTCAACGTTCTGAGTGCGGCGTTCAGCGTTCGTTCGAAGTTCCGGGTTCGGAGTGGACATCGAACTAAGAACTCTGAACGAACTCAGAACCCAGAACTCCGAACTCCGAACTTCCAGCAGGTGTCGCATCCGAACCGGCCGGGAGAGAACCGCGGGAATCAATCTTGATGCGACACTAGCATCCGTCCCGTCTCGGACTCCTTCTGAAGTCTGAGGTCCGAAGTCTGAAGTCTTACTCGAAAAGCTTCTGTCCTTCCTTCTGCCACCAGTCGTACCACGCCTTGATGGCCGCGTCGTTTTCCTCGGCGCTCTTGTTCATGTCGAACCCGTAGGCCTCGCCCCGGTTCACGCGCTTCAGGGTCAGGACGGCCCGGAAGCGGATCTCCGATTCGGACGCGGTCAGCGCCTTCAGCAGGGGGGGGACTCCCATCCGGTTCCGGCAGTTCAGGAGCGCCTGGCCCACCTCGATCTGGGTGCCCGGCTCCGGGTCGCTCGCGTACGGCTCGAGGATCTTCGAGAGCCCCTTGTCCTTCGTCGCCCCGACGACGCGCGCGACCGACGTCCGGCGGAGGCGGTCCTTCAGGGTCTCATCCAGCGGGCCCGAGAGTTCATCGACGGGGCATTTCGCCAGCACCTTCTCGACCGACGTGACGTATTCCGTCGCCGCGACCTGTCTCAGCGCGTCGACCATCTTCGGGACCGAATAGCGCGAGAGCGGCACGAGCTCCTTGGCCGCCTCGTCCACGTTCCCGGTCGTCTTCAGCTTCGCCAGCGCCTGGTCGATCTTCATGCTCACCTCGGCCCGGTCGATTCCCGGGGTGGGAACGCCGCGGGGGCCCGCGGCGCCGACCGCGTCGAGCCTTTCCGTGAGCTTCTTGACGTCGATCCGGAGCGTCTGGTTATCGCTCTCCATGCGGCGCAAGTCGCGCTCGAGGCGGAGGCACTTGTCGCTGAGCTCGTCGAAGATGGCGTGGGCCTTGTCGAACTTTTGCGACATCTGGACTTCGAGCTTGGTGAGCTTGTCCTGGACCGAGTCCGGGGTCGCCGTCTCGACGGACGAACAGCCCACCGCGAGCAGCAGGGCGAGGACGAATGACAACGAAACCGACTTCATATCACCTCCACGGGGATACCGTACGTCTACAGGACGGGCAATCGAGGCGGAATTATGGACTCTTTCCGGATTCCGGCAAGAGCCGGACATCGCCGGGACCCTTGACGACGGTCCCGATCAGCGACGCCTTTTCGCCGCACCGGCGGAGCGTCCGCAGGATCGCGTTCGTCGACACCGGCGAGGCGATGAGGATCATGCCGATCCCCATGTTGAAGACGCGGTACATCTCGTCCCGCGAAACCTCGCCGAGCTTCTGGAGCCAGGGAAAAACCGGGGGCATGGGCCACGAGCCCTCGCGGATCTCCGCCGCGCAGTTCTTCGGCAGCACCCGCGGCAGGTTCTCCACGATCCCGCCGCCGGTGATGTTGGCGATCGCCTTGACGGCCTTCTTGACCTTGTACCGGCGGAGCACTTCCTTGACCGCGCCGGCGTAGATGCGCGTCGGCGTCAACAGGACCTCCCCGATGCTCTTCCCGCCGAGCTCCGGCGCCACCTCGTTCGGCTCCTTCTTCGCGGTGTCGAAGACGATCTTCCGCACGAGGGAAAAACCGTTCGAGTGGATGCCCGACGAAGCCAGGCCGATGATGTTGTCCCCCGGCTTCACGGCGGAGCCGTCGAGGATCTTCGATTTCTCCACGATCCCCACGGCGAACCCGGCCAGGTCGTAGTCGTCCCCCGCGTACATGCCCGGCATCTCGGCCGTCTCGCCTCCGAGCAGGGCGCATTGCGACTGCGTGCAGCCCTCGACAATCCCGCGGACGATGGCCTCGAGCCGGGGCCGGTCCGCCTTGCCGCACGCGATGTAGTCCAGGAAGAAGAGGGGGCGGGCGCCCGTGACGACCAGGTCGTTCACGCTCATCGCCACGAGGTCGATCCCGACGGTGTCGTGCTTGTCCATCCGCTGGGCGAGCCGGATCTTCGTTCCCACCCCGTCCGTGCAGGCGACGAGGACGGGATTCCGGTAGCTCCGGTCGAAGAGCGGCGTGTTGCGGAGGGAATAGAGCCCCGCGAAGCCCCACGGGATGTCGATGACGGCCGAGTCGTGCGTCCGCCGCGCCATCGCGAG
>DASRJF010000013.1:0-7178 GCA_035649615.1 Planctomycetota bacterium
CCGCCGCCCCGCATCCGCGTGTACAGGAAGTCGCGCACCTCGTTGAACTTCGTCAGCCCCTCGATCCGGATCTCCGCCTCGCTCGACCCCGCGGCCGTCTGGACTTCCACGGTTCCCAGCCCCAGCCACCGCTCGATGAACCCCCGCGACAGGTGAATGTCCTGCATCCGCGTGTAGGTGATGTACGACTCGCGCCGGAAGAGGACGCCCACCGTGACGCCGATCCCCTCCGCGTCGAAGCGGTAGCGGAGCGTGTAATAGCGGAACAAGTGAGGAAGGATCAGGATCGGGAGAAACGGACCGGTCAGGATGCAGCGGATGATGTAGAGGCGCAGGAGTTTCGGGTCGGGCCTCTGGATGGCGAAGATCTCGGATTCGCCGCCGGGGTTGGGCGCCAATGTTCGCTCCTAGACCGGGCTCGTGCAGAACTTGCACTTCTTCGCGTCGACGTGGATCGTCTCGAGGCATTGGCCGCAGGGCTTCGTCGAGGGCGTCGGCGGAGCCGGCTGCCGCTTCAGGCGGTTCAACGCCTTGATCACCAGGAAGATCACGAACGCCATGATCAGGAAGTTGATGACGGCGTTGACGAACGCGCCGTAGTTGATCGTCACGGCCTTGGTCGTCTCCGTGGCCGCCTTCAGGGTGAACGAGAGGTTCTTGAAGTCGATGCCCGCCAGGATCATCCCGATGGGGGGCATGATGACGTCGTCCACCAGCGACTTGACGATCGCCCCGAAGGCGGCGCCGACGATGAGGCCGACCGCCATGTCCATCACGTTGCCCCGCATGATGAACTCGCGGAATTCGCGGATCATGGAGATCTCCTTTCTCGGCCGGTCGGTCAGAACTTGTACCCGAGCCCGACAAAGTACGTGTTGTCGTGCTCGCGGATGTCGTCCGGGGGGTCGTTGTCGTAGTCGGTGATCATGCCGGCCTTGAAGGCCAGGCCGTGGCCCAGCTCCGTCGCCAGCGCCAGCTCGTTCCGCAGGATCCACGCGTCCCCCTCCTCGAAGTTGGGGAGGAAGACGATGTCGTCGATCACCTCGAAGCCGAGCGGAAGGACGTGCCGGACGTGCGCCGAGATCCGGCCGCCGGGATAGGACTCGTGCTCCGCTTCGCGATACTCGCTTTCCACGTGCGCCAGGCCGACGTCCCCCCAGAGATCGAATTTCGGACTCTTCTCGAAGATGTACCCCACGCCGATCGCCAGGATCGACCGCAGCGTGAGATCCTTGAACTTGTCGGAGAACAGCTCGCCGCTGGCGTAGGCGTAGATCCGGTCGGTGAAGAGGTAGTCATATTTCGCGATGGCGTACGTGTTCCGCTCCGTGATGACGTCGTCGGTCTCGTCGTACCGGAACACCGCCTTCAGGAGAATCCGGTCCTTCTCGGTCGTGCGGAAGATCTCGGCCTCGATGAGCGCCGACGTGTTGTGCGTGTTGCCGTCGGTCTTGCGGCCGGCGACCGTGACCGATCCGTGCCACGCCGTGGGCGGCTCGTTGATCGACTTGACCTTGTCGGGCGTCACTTCCAATTTCGCCCCGGGCGAGTCGACCAGGATCTTCCCGTCCTGGCCCGCGCCGAGCTTCCCCTCGAACGTCTCGCCCGTGGTGAGCTTCACCCTGGCCGCCGCGTCGGTCTTGACGGACGCGACCTGGCCCCAGTCGAGGACGATGACGCCGGAATGGGCGGTCTCGACTTTCAGCTTTCCGCCCCCGAGGTCGATGACCTTGCCGGTGATCTTGTCGCCGTTCTTCATCACGACCTCGTCGGCGAGGGCCTGCGCGGCCGCCATCACCAGGAACGCCGCCACCAGGAGGAACCGCATATGGCACTCCCTTGAATCCAAAATGACCGGACGGGACGCCTCAGGCGTCCGGCGCGGAAGGCCCCTGGACCGGCGCCTCGCCGGTGCGCAGCCGGACGGCCTGGGCCATGAGGTCTTCGATGGACACCGACCCCTCCGGCGTGAACTGGAGCGCCCCGATGCCCAGGGCCAGGCGGGGCTGCCCCTGTCCGCGGAGGGCGTTGAAATCCTTGAGGGTCTCCTCGAGCCGCGCCTTGAGGCCCCGCTCATCGGGGGAGTCGACCGCGAGCACGGTGAAGGAGCTGCCGCCGATCCGGGCCAGCACGTCGGAATCGCGGAAGGTCCTCCGGAGGAGCATGCCCACCTGGCGGAGGGCCTCGTCGCCGGCGGCGGAGCCCCCGGACGACGTGTTGATCGAATGGATGTTCTCGAGGTCGGCGAAGAGCAGGACGAGGGGCCGGCTCATGCGGCTGCACAGCTTGAGGAGCTGCCGCGAGAGGAGCGTGAAGCCGCGCCGGTTGAAGAGCCCCGTGAGCTCGTCGGTGAGCGACAGCCCGCGCAGGTCCTCCTGCATGCGGTGGCGCTGGAGCGCGTACCGGAGGCAGCGCACGATCAGCGGCCCGGTCGCCTGGCCTTTCACGAGGTACTCCTGCGCGCCCTGCTGGACGGCCATGATGCCGAGCGTCTCGTCGTCCAGCCCCGTCAGCACCATGATGGGCGTGTGCGGCGCCGCTTCCCGGATCCTCAGGAACGTGTCGAGCCCCCAGGCGTCCGGCAGCGTCAGGTCGAGCAGGATGACGTCGAACGACTCCTTCGCCAGCCGGGCGACGGCCGCCGTGAGGCGGTCGACGCGCTCGAGGCGGAAGCGGACGCGGCTCGACTCCGACAGCGCGTCCTGCACGAGCCGGGCGTCGCCGTTGTTGTCCTCGACGAGGAGCAGCGAGATCAGTTCCCGGTTCTCGGGGGAGGAGTCGGGACGGGGGGCGGCGGGCGTCGTCACGGATTACCTCGGGGGAAGGGTGACGGTGGCCAGCCAGAATTCCTCGATGGACCGGACGACGCGCACGAACTGGTCCATGTCGAGGGGCTTCGAGATGTAGCAGTTGGCGTGGAGCTCGTACGTCATGAGGACGTCCTGCTCCGCCTTCGATGTCGTCAGGACCACCACGGGGATGTGCTTCAGTTTCGGATCCTTCTTGATGTCGGCCAGGACTTCGCGCCCGTCCTTCCGGGGCAGGTTGAGGTCCAGGAGGATCAGGTGGGGGCGCACCGCGTCCGCATGCCTCCCCTCGCGCCGCAGGAACGCCAGCGCCTCGACGCCGTCCTCCGCGACGTGGAGGCGGTTCCGGATCCGCGCCTCCTTCCACGCCTCCTGCGAGAGCCGCACGTCCCCGGGGTTGTCCTCGACGAGGAGAATCTCCACGGTGCCGTCGCCTTTCGGGTCGATCATGGGTCGCCCACGTCGCGCCGGACCCCCGGCAGGAGATTAAACCAACCGCCCCGGCGATGGCAATTCATTCCAGTTTCTCCGCCGGCACGGCCGCCGCCGCCGGTTCGGGAGAAGCGACCGGAAGCGTGAAATGGAAGGTCGCGCCGCCCCCGGCGTTGGATTCCGCCCAGATGCGCCCCCCGTGGCGCTCCACGATTTTCCGCGAGATGGCGAGGCCGATCCCCGAGCCCTCGTATTTCTCCGCGGCATGAAGCCGCTGGAAGATCACGAACATCCGCGCCGCCTGGGCGGGGTCGAAGCCGATCCCGTTGTCGCGGATCGAGATCCGCCATTCGTCGCCGCCCCGCTCGACCCCGACGTGGATGTTGGGGGGGCCTTCGCCGCGGAACTTCACGGCGTTGGAGAGCAGGTTCTGGACCAGGGCCGTCAGCCCCGTCGCGTCCCCCTTCACGGTGGGGAGGGGCTCCGCCGTGACGCAGGCGCCGGAATCCTCGATGGCCACCTTCAGGTTGGTCATGGCCGTGCGCAGGGTCTGGCCCAGGTCCACGGGTTCCATCGGGCGCGTGATCCGCGTCACGCGCGAGTACGTCAGCAGGTCGCGGATGAGCTTCTGCATGCGCTCCGCGCCGTCGACGGCGAACGCGATGAACTCATCCGCGTCCCGGTCGAGCTTCCCCCGGTAGCGCCGGGCAATCAGCGTGACGTAGCTGGCGACCATCCGGAGGGGCTCCTGCAGGTCGTGGGAGGCGGCGTAAGCGAACTGCTCGAGGTCCGCGTTGGACCGCTCGAGGTCGCGCGCGCGCGTCGCGAGGTCGCGCTCCGCCCGCCGCATCTCGGTGATGTCCTGCGAAGCGCCGGCCAGCCCGATCACCTGGCCCTGCCCGTCCCGGAGGGCCCGGCCCCAGACGTACAGGTCGCGGGCCTCGCCGTCCGGGCGGACGATCCGCTCCTCCCGCGTGAAGGGGGCGCCGGACTGGCGCGAGGCCTCCAGCGCGGCGCGGACCCGCGCGCGCTCCGAGGGGTGGAGCCGTTCCGTCCATTCGGCGACGGTCGAGGGGAACTCCCCCGGGTTCAGCCCGTAGATCCGGT
The DNA here is from genome assembly GCA_035649615.1 of Planctomycetota bacterium. GTDB lineage: Bacteria > Planctomycetota > MHYJ01 > MHYJ01 > JACPRB01 > DASRJF01. The sequence goes on from DASRJF010000013.1 coordinate 4,347, forward strand.
GCAGTTCCCCGGACGCGGTGACCCGGTCCTGGACGGCGTTCCATTCCCAATCGCCGACGTGGGCGATTTCCTGGGCGGCGGCCAGCCGGTCCCGCTCGCGCCCGAGGGCCTCGACGCGGGCGAGCCCCCCCTCGAGCTCCCGGACCCGGGCCAGGAGATCGTCGATTCCGCCGGAGAGGTCCTGGAGCGGATCGGCCCCGGCGGCTCCTGGACGGACTTTCCGGGCGAGTTCGCGCAGCGATCGGGCGTTCGCGCGGCCGCGGGTCGCGATGAAGGCCGTGGCGCCGGCGGCGAAGACGAGTGAGGCGATCGCGAGCCAGGGCCGTCCCGAATCGGAGACCGCGAAAAGGTGCGCGACCAGGAGGCCCGCGCCGACGGCGCCGAGCGAGGCGCCGGCGGCGATCAGGACGAAGCGGCGGCGATCCGGTCCCTTAGTCATGGCGACGAGCGGGACATCATACCTCATGGGTTTTTCCGGGGCGCCGACAATCGGGGAAATGAAACGGGCCCCGCCTTTCGGCGGGGCCCGTGGAACGTACGAGTGGAGACTAGTTCAGCGGCCCGCGGATGACCACGTCGATCAGGGAGCTGGCGTCCCCGGCGATCAGGGTGGTGGCGGAGGTCAGGTAACAGGCCCACTTTCCGTCGTCCGTGATCGTCGGGATGAAGCTGTCGCCGTTGCCTTCCGTGCTGCCGCTGATGGAAAGCCGGACCGTCGTTCCCAGCACGCGGTCCCGGAGGAACACGTCGATGAACCCGTTCGTGTCGTCGGCCACCAGGGTGGAGGCGCCCGATTCAAAGACGACGTACCGGCCGTTGCCCGAGATCCGGGGGAAGAAGGTTCCTGGCGTGGTCGCGGGCAGCGCCTCGTTCGAATCGACGGACGCGAACTCGACGGCGCCGGTCAGCATGTCCTTGACGACGATGTCCCCCTCGTTGGCGTTGGTGTCGCCCGGCACGAGGTCCGGACTGAAGGTCAGGAAGGCCACGAAGCGTCCGTCGTTCGAGACCGAAGGATTGCCGCTCCCGCCGCTCGGGGGGGTTTCCGATCCGTCGGCCTTGACCGAAGCGCGGGTATTCGTGCCCGCGACCCGGTCGTAGACGAAGACGTCGTACGCGCCGTTCGTGTCTCCCGCCACGATGTCGTCCGCGGGGCCGTGGTACACGACGAACCGGCCGTCCCCGGAGATCCTGGCCACCTGGCTGCTCGCGTTCGAGTTGTCCTGATCGGCGCTCGCGTCGGGATCGCCGGGGGCCTCCGTCGATACCCGGATCGTGGTTCCCGTGACCCGGTCATGGAGGAATATGTCCCCGAAAAAGCCGTTGTCGGTGGCCACGAGATTGTCCGCATCGGATTCGAAAGCGACGTACCGTCCGTCGGCCGAAATGGTGGGGTTGATGCTGGGGCCGTTGGCCTGGAGGCCGCCGGAGTCCACCGAAACCAGGAACGTGAGGCCGGCCACCGTGTCGCGAACGAAGATGTCGGTCGTGCCGTTGATATCGGTCCCCACGAGATTGGTCGCGTCGGACTGGAACACGATGAACCGGCCGTCGGCGGAGCAGGCAGGGTTGAAGCTGTTTCCGTCGGACGGCCCGCCCGCCGTGTTGACGGAAATGAGCTGCGTGAGCTGGTTCAAGAGGTCCCGCCGGAAAATGTCCGACAGGCCGTTCGTGTCGCCGATCACCAGGTTGGTCGCAACGGACTCGAAGACGACGATGGGGCCGCCCGGGGCGATGAAGCCGCCCGTGCAATCGCCGTCCGGATTGCCGCCCGCCGACTGCTCGGACACGCGGGCCGTGAGGACAAAGCCCGGCTCGTCCAGCGCGTCGTCGTCGTCGGCATCCCGGTCGTGGATGTAGATGTCGTTCGTGTTGTTGATGTCGGAAGGGATGAGGTTGGTGGAGTACGTCATGAACGCCACGACCTCGCCATTGGCCGACATGGCGGGATAATCGGTGTAGTTGTTTCCCGGAACTCCGGCGGAGGACTTGGAGACCAGCACCGGGTCGGCGGAGCCGACCTTCACGAAAATGTCGGAGTTGAAGTTGGCGTCGGGTCCCAGGGTGCTCGCCTCTGAATAGAAGCAGACGGTGCTCCCCGTGGCGGAAATCCTGGCCTCGAAGGTGAAAGCGTTGGGCTGGACGCCCCCGGGACCCCTCGAAACGAGGGTCGTGGTCAGCGCGGAAACGTTCCGGACAAAAACGTCCCAGTTCCCGTTGAGGTCCCCGGCGACAAGGTTGTTGGCGGGCGAGGAGAACGTGATGAAGTTGCCGTCGGCGGAAATGGCGTTGCCTCCCCCCGAGTAGTAGTTGACGTAGCTCCCGGAGTTGGGCTGGGTCGCGTCGTCGTCGTTGATCGACACCCGGACCGTGGCCAGGGTGTTCACGTTCGTGCGGAAGATGTCCGGCTGGCCGTTGGTGTCGCCCAAGACCAGGTCGTTCGCGTACGACTGGTAGACGACGAAGTTGCCGTCGTCGGAGATCCCCGCGTAGTAGCTGGAGCTGTTGGCGTTGTTGCCGTCCAGGAGGTTGACGTCGCCGCCGGCGACTTCGACGGTCATGCGGGTCGTGGTGGCGGCAGCCACGTTCCGGACGAAGATGTCATAGGTTCCATTGGTATCGCCGACCACCAAATTGCTGGCCGCCGAGGAAAAGGCGACCCGGTTCCCGTCCCTCGAGACGGCGCCGCGGAAGGAGCTGCTGTTGGCCTGGGTGACGTCGTCGTCGGCGATGCTCACGCGGATCGTCGTCCCCGCGGTGCGGTCGTGGAGGAAGATGTCCTGCTGGGAGTTGGTGTCCGCGACGCCCGCCAGGTTGGTGGCGGTAGACGTG
>DASRJF010000014.1:0-10270 GCA_035649615.1 Planctomycetota bacterium
TACGCCAACGCGAGCCCCCACCTCGGGCACGCGCTGGAGAAGATCGGCGCCGACGCCATCGCGCGCTGGCGGCGGCTCTGCGGCGACGACGTCTTCTTCCTCCTCGGCAACGACGAGCACAGCCAGAACGTCGCGGCCAAGGCGGCCGAAGCGGGGCTCTCCCCCCTCGCCTACTGCGACAAGATGGAGGAGCGGTTCCGGCACGCGTGGCAGAAACTCGACGTGAAGTTCGACCGGTTCATCCGAACCTCGGAGCCCGCCCACCACCGCGCCGCGCAGGAGATCTTCCGCCGACTCCTCGCGAAGGGCGACATCTACAAGGGGCTCTACAAGAGCTGGTACTGCGTCGGGTGCGAGGCGCGCAAGACCGAGAAGGACCTCGTCGACGGGAAGTGCCCGAACCACCCCGCCACGAAACTCCAGTGGGTCGAGGAGGAGAACTACTTCTTCCGCCTGACGAAGTACCGCGACGCCGTCCTCGCCCTCGTGCGCGACACGCCGTTCCTCCGGCCCGATTCGCGGCGCAACGAAGTCCTCGCGGTGCTCAACGAAGGCCTCGAGGACATCAGCGTCTCCCGCTCGAAAGCGACGTGGGGCATCCCCGTCCCCGACGACCCGGGCTCCGTGATCTACGTCTGGTTCGACGCGCTCATCAACTACGTCACGGGCGCCGGGTTCCCCGACGACGCCGCGACGTTCGGCCGCCTCTGGCCCGCGGATGTCCACGTCATCGGCAAGGACATCACGCGGTTCCATTCGATCATCTGGCCGGCGATGCTCATGGCCGCCGACATCGCGCCGCCGAAACTCATCCACGCGCACGGTTTCGTGTACGCGGTCAAGGGGACCGAGCGGTTCAAGATGAGCAAGTCGCTCGGCACGGCGGTCGACCCGATCCAGGTCGTCGACAAGTTCGGCGCCGACGCCCTGCGCTACTTCCTGATGCGCGAGGTGGGCTTCGAGAACGACGCGGACTTCACCTGGGACAAGTTCTTCGACCGGCACAACAGCGACCTCGCGAACGACCTCGGAAACCTGCTCAACCGCGTCGTCAGCATGACGCACCGGTACCTCGGCGGCGCGCTGCCCCCGGCGGCCGCGGAACGGCCGGCGGACAAGGCGCTGCGCGAGGGCGTCACCGGGCTCGCGGCGAAACTGGCGCCGCTCTGGGACCGGTTCCAGATCCCCCAGGCGCTCGACGAGATCTGGACGCAGGTCCGGAAGACCAACACGTACCTCGAGGAGACGCGCCCCTGGACCGCGAGCAAGGAGGGGCGAAAGGACGACGTGGTCGCGTCGCTCCGGAACGGCGCGGAAGCGATGCGGATCTTCGCGCTCCTGCTCTCCCCCGTGATTCCGGCCACCGCGGGAAGGATGTGGCAACAGCTCGGGCTCGGCGATTCGATCCCGGCGTCGGTCCGTCTGGACTCCGCCGGCGATTGGGGCTATATTAGCCCTAACGCCACTTTGGGAACTCCGACACCGCTCTTCCCGAGGATCGACGCCACCGCCGAATGAGTCACGCGACCCGCCGACCGGACGATCTGTTGCGCGATCTCGTCGCGCGCGATCCGCGCTACCGCCCCGACGCCTACCGGTTCGTCTTCGAGGCGCTCGACTACACGCTGAAGTCCCGGGGGCGGTCCGGCGGCCACGTCACCGGCCGCGAGCTGCTCGAAGGGATCCGCGACTTCGCGCTCGACCAGTTCGGCGGGCTCGCCGGCCTCGTCTTCGACCAGTGGGGCATCCGCTGCACCGGCGACTTCGGCGAGATCGTCTTCAACCTCGTCGAGGCGGGCCTCATGGGGAAGACGGAGAGCGACACGCGCGAGGACTTCCGGGACGTCTACGCGTTCCAGGAGGTCTTCCGCGTCGACGCCGTCGCGCCGCAGAGGTCGAGGCGCGCCGAATGACATCCCTTCCGCCGCGCTATTTTCCCTGGCGGTGGAAAACCCTGCTGATCCTCGGAATCGTCGTCGTCGCCCTCCTCCTCGCCGTCCGCCTGAGCGTGGTCTTCACGCCGCTCCTCATCGCGTTCCTGCTGACCTACATCTGGAACCCGGTGGTGACGTACCTCGAGCGCTGGATGCCGCGCGTCGCCGCCATCGCCGTGATCTACGTCGCCTTCTACGGGACCGTCACCCTCGTCGCGGTCTTCGCCCTTCCGGCGCTCGTGCAGCAGGGCGTCTCGTTCGTCGACGACGGGTTCGTCGGCGAGCGCATCCTCGACGACAAGAACGGAAACGGGGTGCGGGACGAAGGGGAGCCGTACGAGGACGTGAACCAGAACGGGAAGCATGATCCGCCGCGCTTCCAGGGCCTCATCTCGTGGGTCGAGACCCGGCTGGAAAACTGGCTGGGGACGACGGGATGGCGGGAGACCTACCAGAAGATCGCCGAGCGCCTGCGCGGGAAGGACTCGAGCATCCTCGCGGCGCTCCAGGAGGCGGTCGGCACGGTCCTGAAGGGGGCGGTCACGAGCATCAAGGGGGTATTCACCGTCCTGTCGTTCCTGGTCTTCACCCCGATCTACCTGTTCTTCCTGCTGAAGAACATGAACCGGTGGTGGGCGTCCTTCCAGAGGTTGATCCCCTACTCCTACCGGGAGCAGGCGGTCCGGACCCTGACGCGCATCCACGACGCGAACGCCGCCTTCTTCCGCGGGCAGATCACGATCGCCGCGATCGAGGGCTGCATCGTCCTGGTCGTGCTTGCCTTCCTCGACGTCCGGATGTACTTCCTCTTCGGGCTCATGTACGCGACGCTCGCGATCATCCCCTACGTGGGGGTCATCTCGATCTTCTCGCTCACGTCGATCTTCGTCGTCGCCGACAAGGGATTCGGCGGCGAGTTCTACGGCGTCGTGGGCCTCTTCCTGTTCATCCAGGTCCTGGAAAACCTGGTCCTCCAGCCGCTCATCCTCGGCAAGCAGGTCGGGCTCCATCCGATGGCGATCATCATCGCCCTGTTCGTCTTTGCCGACCTCTTGGGATTCCTCGGCGTGCTCCTCGCGGTCCCGCTCGCGTCGATGACGATCATCCTCGCGCAGGAATACCTGATGCCGATCCTGCGGGAGGGGGAAAAGACGGGAGACACCGCGACGTACAAGATGCCGCTCGGATCACCGCCGACGCAAAATCGCTAGTCTTCCAGGGACTCCGCTTCGCGCCCGACGAATGGCTTCACCGTGACCGCATCATGCACTTCACGAACGGTGTGGTCGACGAGCAGGACGTGCCCTACCCCGCCGGGATGGTTATGAGCGTAGTCGGCGCCGATGATGTAGGGGGTGGCGGAGAGCAATCCCACGGCCAGGCGCGGCCCGCGAAAATCGATCGTCGAGGGATCGGACATGTGGCGCTCCAGCTCTTCATCCGACAGCTGCGAAAGGTCGAGAGGGTGGACTCCGCGGACGGGACATCCGAACGGGTTCAAACCGCCGAACCGCCTGACCCACGTCTTCCTGCCCCCGCGGACATTCGTGAAGTTCTCCTCCCGGATTTCCTGCCAATACGCCCGGCCCGTGGCGCCCGTCAATTCTTCAGACACCAGCCGCTGGTAGGCCATCTCGCCGAGCTTCCGCAGGTTGTTGCGGCAATACGAGACGCGGCCGCGCTCGCGCGCCCCCGCCGCGGCCACGAGGAGGAACGCCGCCAAGGCCGCCACGAGCGCCAGCGCGGCGCCCACTTTCCACAGGCCCTTCATGAGGGTTGGATTATCACGGATCCGTTAGGGATTCGACAATGGCGGGCTGACGGCTAGAATTGGGAGATGGAAGAGGAGCCCGCCACCCTGGCCCAGATCCTCGCGGACGAGGGTCTCGACGCCGCGCAGCTGCGGGAGATCCTCGAGCCGATTCATCCGGTCGACCTGGCGGAAGCGGTCGGCGATCTCCCGCCGGACGACCAGGCCCGCGTCCTGGAATCCCTGCAGCCCGAACGAGCCGCCGCCGTCCTCGAGGCCATCCCGCCCGAGATGCGCGCCTCGATCATCGACCGGGCGGGCGAGGACCGGCTGATGGGCGTCATCGACGCCATGTCGCCCCAGGCCGTCGCCCAGATCATCGACCACCTCCCCGCGCACAAGGAGCAGGCCGTCATTTCCCAGCTCGACGACGACCAGCGCGAGGAGCTCGAGGACCGCAAGCAGTACGCCCCCAAGACGGCGGGCGCGAAGATGACGCGGAACTACGTCGCGGTGCCCGAGGGATTCACGGCGGGCGAGGCGCTCCGCGCCATCCAGGGCGCGGTCACCTCCGAGACGGTCTCCAATCTGTACGTCGTGGACGAGAACGACCGGATCGTGGGCGTGTCCGGGCTCGGATCGCTCATGACCCATTCGCCCGAAACCCCGCTCTACGATTTCATGCGGCGCGAAGTCCACTTCGTCGGCGTCAACGTCGACCAGGAGGAGGTCGCGCGGATGGCGCGCAAGTACCGCCTGAAAGCGGTTCCCGTCGTGGACAACGAGATGCGCCTCGTCGGCGTCGTGACGCTCCGGGACCTGCTCGAAGTCGTCCACGAGGAGGCGAACGAGGACGTGATGAGCGTCGCGGGCGCCGGGCACGTCCATCCGGTGCACAGTTCGGTCTGGTCCCGCGTCCAGGGCCGCCTGCCGTGGCTGGGATGCGCCCTGGTCATCGAGCTGCTCCTGGCCTGGATCCTGGCGAAGCACGAAGGCATGCTCCAGCAGGTGACCGCGCTCACGTTCTTCGTCCCGGTCATCATGGCGATGGGCGGCAACGTCGGGCTGCAGTCGTCGACCATGGTGGTCCGAGGCCTGGCCACGGGAGACATCGGGATCGGCAAGGTCCTCCGGGTCGTCCTGATGGAGACCCGGAGCGGGCTGGTCCTGGGCGTGCTCTGCGGCATAGTCACGGGCCTCACCGCGTGGACGATCCTCCCCCGGGCCACCGCCCTGCACATGGCGATGGTCGTGACCTTCTGCATGGTCACGAGCGTCTCGATCGCCTCGACGATCGGGGCGTGCATGCCCTTCGTCCTCCACCGGTTGAAACGCGATCCCGCGTCGGCGTCGGGCCCGTTCATCACCGCGTTCAACGACATGCTCAACGTGACCATCTACCTGACGCTCGCCTCCGTTCTCATCCGCCTCGGCGCGCTGTCGGCATGATCATCGGCGCCATCGACGTCGGGTCGAACTCCATCAAGTATCTCGTGGCCTCGGTCCGGCGGGGCCGCGTCCGGAAGATCGCCGTCCGGTCCGACATCACGCGCCTCAGCGGCGGCCTCGATCGCACGAACGCGCTGTCGGCCGCCGCGCAGGAGCGGACGCTCGCCGTCCTACGCCGTTTCGCGCGGGACGTCGCCGGCCACGGCGCCCGGAAGATCGTCGCCGTCGGCACCGAGGCCTTGCGCGTCGCCCGGAATGGGAAGTCCTTCGCCGCTCGGTGCCTCAAGGAGGCGGGCGTCCCGGTCCGGATCATCAGCGGCCGCGAGGAGGCGCGCCTGGCCTACCTGGGCGCCACCGGCGGCCGGCGCGAGAAGCGGATCGCCGCGATCGACATCGGCGGCGGGTCGACGGAATTCATGGTCGGAAGTCCCGGCCGGCTCCGGATCGACGTCAGCGTGCCCCTCGGCGCCGTCCGGCTCACGGAGAGGCACTTCGCGAGCGACCCGCCCGCGCTCGTCGAGCGGCTCTCCCTGTTCCGGGCGGTCCACGAGGGTCTCGAGCGCCTGCCGCGAAGGCTCGCCGTCGCCATCGGCCGCGCCGGCACGTTCCTGGGCATCGGCGGCACGTGCGTCAACGTGGCCCGAATGGTCCATCCCAAGGGCGATCCCGAGGGACGGCGCGTCCCGCTCGAAACGCTCGAGTCGATCCTCGACGGGCTGGCGGAGCTCACTCTCGCCCGGCGGAAGCGCGTCCCGGGCATCGATCCGGCGCGGGCGGACATCATCATCGCGGGCGCCCGGATCCTCGTCGAATCGCTCAAGGCGTTCGACATCGACGGCTTCACCGCCACGACGCGCGGCCTGAGGCACGGCCTGATCCTCTCGCTGTCGTAGGTCCGCGGAACCCCCGCCGCTATAATCCCGGATCCCATGAAGATCGCCGTCAACGGCGAAGACCGCCGTATCGACACCGTCGCCACGATCGCGTCGCTCCTCAAGGAGCTCGACTTGCAGGGGAAGCCGGTCGCCGTCGAGCGCAATGGCGAGACGGTGCCCAAATCGGCGCACGAGGCCACGAAGCTCTCCGAGGGAGACCAGATCGAGATCGTGACGCTGGTGGGCGGGGGTTAAGTGAAGCTCCGGATCGGATCGCACGAATTCGGCTCGCGGCTCTTCCTGGGCACGGGCAAGTACCCATCGCCCGAGGTCATGGCCGCGTGCCACGCCGCGTCCGGGACCGAGTGCGTCACCGTCGCGGTCCGGCGCGTGTACCTGGGCGACAAGTCCAAGGGATCGATCCTCTCGTGGATCGACCGGACGAAGATCCGCCTCCTTCCCAACACCGCGGCGTGCTTCACCGCGGCCGAGGCGGTCCGGACGGCGCGGCTCGGCCGCGAGGCGCTCGCCACCGACCTCGTGAAGCTCGAGGTGATCGGCGACGAGGCGACGCTCTATCCCGACCTCGCGGGCCTCCTCGAGGCGACGCGCGAGCTCGTGAAGGACGGCTTCACGGTGCTTCCCTACACCACCGACGACGTGGTCACGGCGCTCCGGCTCGAGGACGCGGGCGCGGCGGCCGTGATGCCGCTCGGGGCGCCGATCGGGAGCGGCCTCGGCATCCTCAACCCGCTCAACCTCCGCATCATCAAGTCGCGCGTGAAGGTTCCCGTGATCGTCGACGCGGGCGTCGGGACCGCGAGCGACGTCGCCGTCGCGATGGAGCTCGGCGCGGACGGAGTCCTGCTCAACACCGCGGTGGCGGGGGCGAAGGATCCGCCCGCCATGGCGGCCGCGATGAAAGGCGCCTGCGAGGCCGGGCGCCTGGCGTTCCTGGCGGGCCGGATTCCGCGCCGGGACGTCGCCACGCCGTCGAGCCCGAAGGAAGGGAGGATCGGATCTTGAGCCGCGCCATCAAGGGAGTCATTCTCGCGGGAGGGCTGGGGTCGCGCCTGGCGCCGCTGACGAAGGTGACGAACAAGCACCTGCTGCCGGTGTACCGCAAGCCGATGGTCTATTACCCCATCGAGAAGCTGGTCGCCGCGGGCATCCGGGAGATCATGCTCGTCACCGGCGGGACGTTCGCGGGCGATTTCCTGAAGCTCCTCGGCAACGGCCGCCAGTTCGGCCTGCGCGACCTGCACTACACGTACCAGGAGGGCGAGGGTGGGATCGCGGAGGCGCTCGGCCTCTGCGAGCAGTTCGTGGAGGGCGACCGCGTCTGCGTGATCCTGGGGGACAACATCTTCGCGGGCGCGCTCGGCCCGGGCCTCGAGAGCTACATGCAGCAGAAGACCGGCGCGAAGGTCTTCCTCAAGGAGGTCTCCGATCCCCAGCGCTTCGGGGTCGCCGACGTGAAGGACGGGAAGATCGCGGGCATCGAGGAGAAGCCCAAGAAGCCGAAGTCGAAGTACGCGGTGACGGGCGTCTACATGTACGACGAGCAGGTATGGAAGGTGATCAAGACGCTGAAGCCCTCGGGGCGCGGCGAGCTCGAGATCACCGACGTGAACAACTTCTACGCCAGGCAGGGATCGCTCACGTACGAGATGCTCGAGGGGTTCTGGACCGACGCGGGGACGTTTGAAAGCCTGTTGAGAGCCAACAACCTGGTGGCGGAGACGAAGTCCCTTCATTAGCGGGAGCGAAGGTGCGTTCGAGCCGCTCCGCGGATCACCGGACGACGACGCCGCCGGTCAGCCGCTCCAGGTAATACCGGGTCAGCCCCTTCACGCACTCCGCACCCTGCTGGGGAGCCTCGGAGTAGATGCCGACCAGGGTGCGTCCCCACTTCACGAAGCCGCCGCGGGACCCGGTTCGAGTGTAGTGGGTATCGGTCGGATCCAGGTTCCGGTTCAGCTTGGCGATCCAGATGACGATGGGCACGTCCGTCGTCTTGTCCCGGCAGCTGCGAATCGTCATCTCGATGACGCGCCGGGCATCGAAACCCTCGAACTCGGTGCGCCGGACGATCCTCTCCAGTTCCGCCGCGTCTTCGGGCTTCATTCGATTCGCCCCGGGAGCGGCCGGTCCCCGGATCGTCCGCGTCGTGAGTTCCGGGTTGACCCAGTCGTCGGGCGGTGCGCTCGTGACCAGGGCCTGGTACCCGTCCGACTCGGTTGACCAGCGCCGCGAGCCGTCCGCATGAGGTCCGTCCCTCCGCACCATGAACATCACGATCACCAGTCCGAGCATGGCGACCGTCGAGAACAAGATCGCCAGGATCGCGTGGCCGTAACCCCTCAGCCGGCCCCGGCTGGCGCCAATGCGGAAGACCGCCACGACGCCGAGCACGAGCCCGAGGCAGATGCAGGCGAACCCCGCGAGATAGAGCGAGCAACCCGCCGGGTTTGTCATCGAGCCACCCCCAGGAACTGGGAGAGGATGACCGCGGCGACGAGGAGCAGGATTCCCACGATGGTGAAAACGAGCGCGGCGCGGGCCAAGTTGGAAACCGGCGCCGGAACAACCTCCAACGGACGGGGTTCAGCGGGCGCCACCGGAGCCACGACCGGGCGGAGCGGTCCAGGTCTCCGAGGCGGTTCAGCCGGCGCCGGCGGCGGCTGTTGGGGCGGGGGTCTCGCGGCGTCGAGCCTCGACACGACGCGCAACGCGATGAGTCCGGCGATGATCCCAATAGGTGGAAAGAGGAAGAAAATCGCCATCAGCGCGTACGGCCGCCCCTCGTATCGCTCCGGATGCTGGTGAAACTGGATCAGGGCGATGACGGCGCACAGGGCGGCGCCCACCTGGAAGAAGAAGAACGAGGGAACCGCGTCTTCCGAGTCGCCGCGGCTGAGAATCCCGGTGGTGCCCATGAGGCTCATGTAGGACACGCCGACGAAGATCAGGCTGAGGTATACGGTCTCGGGCGTCTTCTTCTTGGTGGCCACGGCCGCCGGCGACTGGGCTATCGACCCATCGCCGACCGTCTCCACGCGCGTTTTGAATTCGCTCGCGCGCTGGTATCTCAGGTTGGGCTCGTTCTCGAGCGCCTTCATCACGATCTCGTCGAGCCGCACGTCGATCTGGACCTTTTTCGAAGGGACCTCGAACCGCCCCACCGGAAGCTGGCCCGTCAGCATCTCGTAGAAGACCGCGCCCAACGAGTAGATGTCCGCCCGATGGTCCACGCTCATGCTCTGGTACTGCTCCGGGGCCATGTACCCCGGCGTGCCCATGACGACCTGGCTCCGCGTCACCTGGGAGGCGCCTTCCCGCGCCATCACCTTCGCCAGTCCGAAATCCGCGATCTTCACCCGGCCATCCCGGTCGAGCAGGATGTTCTCCGGCTTGATGTCGCGGTGGATCACGCCCTTCGAGTGCGCGTATTCGAGCGCCTCGCAGATCTTGGGAACGACCTTGAGCGCCTCCTCGGGAGCGAGCTTCCGGTCCTTCATGAGGTGGCGGAGGGACAGGCCGTCCACGTACTCCATCACGAGGAAGCAGAGGCCCGCTTCCTGGCCGAAATCGAACACCTGGACGATGCCGGCGTGGCTCAGGGCCGCCATCGCCTTCGCCTCGCGGTTGAACCGGGAGATGAACTCGCGGTCCCCCGAGAGCTTGGGCGAGAGCACCTTGAGGGCGACGAGGCGGTCCAGGCCGGTCTGCCGCGCCTTGTAGACGACCCCCATCCCCCCGGCCCCGAGCAGCTCCACGATCTCGAGCCCGTGGAAGGTGCCGCCGAGCTTGAGGGGCGGCTTCATCGCCGGATCGGCGATTCCCGGGCTCTGATCGATGTCGCCCTCGTCGCCCGCCGCGAATTTCGCCAGGCACGCGGGGCAGACTCCCGCGAACCGGTTCGCGACGACGCTCGCGTCGTAGGGTTTCCCGCACTGGATGCAGGTGTGGTCCGTGGCCATGCCCCTTTCAGGTAGGCGAAACGACGCCCCATTCAACAAAAGCGAACTGTTTCCCAAAGTCAGGGTTCATCGTCCTCCGCGTTCGATGCGCTCCAGCTCCTCCCGGTAATAACCGGCCAGCTCGTTCACCGCCCGGTCCCCGTCTTTGCGGGACGCCGCCTCGATCTCGACCGCGAATCGGCGTCGAGCATCGCTGTAGTGGCCCAGGCGTGAGCTCATGGAGGATCCCGTCCTGCGGCCATATTCATCCGACATTTGCACCAGCCGCACGGTGACCTC
>DASRJF010000015.1:0-23035 GCA_035649615.1 Planctomycetota bacterium
AGCGGATCGTCGTGGTGAAGCTGAAGAGCGTCACCCTCGCCTTCACCGGCAAGGACGAGATGATCAGCCATGAATCCGAGGCGGAACTGAGTCCGATTCCGGGGGACTCCCCCGCCGGACAACCCTATGTCGTGCGGGTGAACCGCCTCCATCTCAAGAAACGGGACGGCGAGAACATCGTGGAATTGAAATTCGAGCGGGACAAGGAGCCCGTCTTTGAAGGGGCCGAGCCGCCTCGGGACCTCAAGAACCTGGCGCGAGAATTGGCAGGCGACCACAGGACGGTGATCTCGGGATTCGGGAGGTTTGAGGCTATCCAGGATGGCAACAGGGTTCTCATGGTCAGCCTGGGGCGCGTCGATGCGCAACTGCCCATGATGCCGGTCGCTTCGAGCACGACGTGGCAGACCGACGTGCGGATCTCATTCCCCGGGGCCGAATTCACGGGCCCGCTGACGCACGCCTTCAAGAAAATCGCGAAATCCGACAAGGGGAAGTTCGCGCTGATCCGGGTGACGGCGGCCGAGGGGGGCAAACCCCCCGGAGAGAGCGCCCTGAAGTGGGAGGGAACCGGGGAGATGACCTACTCCTTCGAAGACCGGCTCATCAGCGATTTCAAGTTCAAGCTCACCCAGAAGGACAAGGAGGGAAAGATCGTCCGGTCCCTCGAGCAGGAAGTGTCGATAACCCTCAAGCCCTGAATCGCCGTTACAGCGGAAGGATGACGGAGTAGAGCTGCGGCGTGCCCGACACGCTGGCGACGAAGATCAGGAGCGAGAGGCCGCCTTCGGCCGGTGCGACGCGCGTCGACCACCCGCCCATTCCCAGGATCGGCGTCATGTCGATCGGCGCCGGTCCGCCCACGGGCCGGTTCACGATCCCGCCCACCGAGAAGGAGGTCGAGGTCCAACTCATCATCCACGGCCCGAAGAGTGGAGCCGGATAAAAGCTCGCGAACAAGTCCGGTTGGGAGTCCGAGCCGTCCGACGTGATCTGGACCGGATCCGACCAGTCGAGGCCGTCGGCGGAATCGGCGATGAAGAGGTCGCTCGTCGAATCCAGGATGTAGTCGGTGTCCTGCCTCTGGAAGATCATGTGGAACTGGCCCGGCGCGGACTGGAGCACCGCCGGGTACCGGTCGAATTGGGAGACGTGGCTGACGTCGGAGATCGCGGGCGATCCCCACGTCTGGCCCAGGTCGGTGGACCGGACGACGTAAATGTCGCGGTTGTACGTGGGATTCGAGCTCCGCGCGGCGCTCGAAAAATAGACGCGCAGCTCCATCGATCCCACGAGCATCAGCTTGCAGTCCCAGTCGTCGACGACCCCCGTCGTGATGGGCGTCTCGCTCGCCCCCCAGTCCAAGGGCGTCGTGGTGGTGCGGTAGTAAAGATGGCTCTGCCCGGTCGTCTGCGCCTCGAACCGGTGCCAGACCAGGTGGAAGACGCCGTCCGCCGTCTGAAGCAGGTTCGGATAGAAATCCTCGTCCGGGCTGGTCGTGACCTGGACCGGCGCGCTCCACGTCGTGCCGTCGCTTGAGCGGGTGATCCAGAGATCCATGTTGCCGGAGCGGTCGGAGATGAAGACGAGATAGAACAGGCCGTCGAGCGCCCGGATCAACGAGGGGTCGTCGTCACTCCCCGTCAGATTGCCCAGCGTCATGCGCACGGGCGGGTAGGCCGCGGGCGACACGAAGACCGACGTGGGGCCGGAGTCGGAGTCGTGCGACCGGCTGCAGCCGGCCAACGCGGCCAGCATCACGATGAAATACGGCTTCACGAAATGATCATACTCTCGCCAGCACTGGCGAATTTCTGAACTCCGGGAAGTCAACCTGGGCGCTCACCCGCTCTGGACCCCCGTGGCGCGCCAATTGCTTCTCAAGTCCACCGATCCCTGTTTTTCCTTAAGGAGATGCCATGTCCTCCCTGTTCCTCATCGCCGCCATCCTCGTCCTGCAAGACCCCACTCCCAATCCCGCGGACCAGCAGAAGAAGCCGTCGCAGGAACAAGAGTACGTCCAGTCGTACGAAGTCGTCGGCAAGCGGATCAGCGAGTACCAGGAAGAGGACCGCATCGGGGGTTACGAACAGCCCCGGTGGACCGCCACCCGGAGGTTCCCGACGACGCGCGTCTACGTCGTTCCCGAGGGGAAGATGGAGGCCGAGTGGTGGATGAGGACGACGTTCCCGAAGGACGGCGGCCCCGCCGAAGTCCGGTACCTCTGGGAGCTGGAGATGGGGCTTCCCTACCGGTTCCAGCTCGATCTCTATCTCGGGATGGACGCCGAGGGCTCGCAAGGGACCTTCGATTTCACGCGCCAGCAGGTCGAAGTCCGATGGGCGCTGGCGGACTGGGGGCGGATCTGGGCCAATCCGACGTTGTACGTGGAGTACATCAACAAGGTCGACGAGTCCGACGCCGCCGAGTTCAAGCTGCTGTTCGGGGACGAACTGTCGGCGGGATGGCATTGGGGGGTGAACGGCGTCTTCGAGCGCGAGCTTCACGACGACCTGACGAACGAGTGGCAGTTCACGGCGGGCCTCTCGCGGACGATCACGGACATGAAGTTCTCCGTGGGGGGCGAGCTCCAGGTCATCTGGGAGGACACGGTCCACACGCGCGGCCATTACGAACAGTCGATCTTTCTCGGTCCCAGCATCCAGTGGCATCCCCAGGGGCGGACCACGGTGAACGTCGCCCTCCTCGCGGGCATCGGACCCGAGTCCCCCGATGGGAGGACGTTCCTCAACGTCGGCTGGGAATTCTGATCGATCCCGCGTGCTAGGATGCGGCGGATGAGATTTCGTTTCATCGCGCTGGCGTTCCTGGTGTCGGGATGCGGAAAAGCCGAAGGCGATCGCGTCACGATCTTCGCCGCCTCGAGCCTGCGGGAGGCGGTGACCGAGATCGCGGGCGAGTGGTCGCGCAAGACCGGACGTCCCCACCGCATCCAGTTCGAGGCTTCTTCCACGCTCGCGCGGCAGATCAAGGAAGGGGCCGCCGTCGACGTGTTCATTTCGGCCGACCCGGATTGGATGGGCCGGGTGAGCCCGCTGGATCGCCGCGATTGGCTGGGAAACCGGCTCGTCTGCGTCGTGCCGAGGGAGACGCCCGAATTCGATCTGAAGACCGCGCGGCGGCTCGCGATGGCGAGCGAAGAGGTTCCGGCCGGGAAGTACGCCCGGGCCGCGCTGGACCACCTCGAGATCAAGCCTCTCCATCCCCCCATCACCGGCAGCAACGTCCGGGACGTCCTTTCGAAGGTGACCCAGGGGGGCGCCGACGCGGGGATCGTTTACGCGACGGACGCGGCCGTCGACCCCGCGGTGCGGATCGCGTTCACGTTTCCCGAATCGTGCCACCCGAAGATCGTCTACCCGGCGGGACTCCTCAACGAGCGGGGTCGGGAGTTCTTCAAGGCGTTGCGCGAGCCGTGGGCGCTGGAGATCGCGCGGCGGTCGGGGTTTTCGGTCCTACCGTGACGGAAGCCGCCGGACGACCCGGCCGTAAATCTCCTTCCGGTCCATGACGCCGAATACACGAACCTGTCGACCGGCGATTGCGTACACCACCCGATAGTCTCCGACCCGCAGCTTCCAGAATCCCCGAAGGGATTTCCTCAATCGCTCGCCATAACGGCCGGGATCGGTCGACAGCCGTTGATCGATCGCGGTGAGAATTCGACCCGCCATGTTGCGCGGGATCGAGGCCAGGTCGCGCGTGATCTCGGGGTGAAGGTGGACTTCAAAGGGCCCGTGCACGCGGCCTCCCGATCCCTAGCGGCGACCCAGGCGCCGCCTCACCTGGGCGACGGTCAGCGCCTTCTTGGGATTGAACGTCCGGCGCCTTTCGTCGGCGAGAGCCTCCAGGCCGGCGTCCTCGATCAGTTCCAGCGCATCTTCCACGAGGTCCCTCACCTTCTGGGACAGGGACACGCCGGCCCTGGCGGCCAGCCCCTGGACCGCGTCGAAAAGGGGCGGCTCCAATACCGTGTGTATCCGGGGATGCTTCGTACCCATAGGGCCTCCAGGCAAAGTGTAGCACAAGTGCTGCACCATGGCAAGGCCCGCGTGGCTCTCCATCGGATCCGCCGCATCGTTCTTCATTCATTACGGTGTGCGGGAGGAGAGGGAAAAGGGGCAGGAATTCGGAAGAAACCGGCGAGCGCGATCGGCTAAGGGTGGTACGCCCGGCAGGAATCGAACCTGCAACCTACTGGTTCGTAGCCAGTCACTCTATCCAATTGAGCTACGGGCGCACATGCCAGTGAAGGCATCCGCGCAAAGGCCGCGCGACGAGGGCCTAGTTTATCTCCGCCGCGCGGTGATTCAACTCATTTCCCCGGCCGCCTCCCGCGCCGCGTTGCATTCGGAACCCCCGCGCTATAATGCACGCATGGCGAAACCCGAGGCCGAGGCCGGCTACACCGTCCTCGCGCGCCGCTACCGGCCCGTCGGCTTCGACGAGGTCGTCGGACAGGAGCACGTCTCGACGACGCTCCGGAACGCCATCCGGGAAAACCGGATCGGGCACGCCTACCTCTTCGCCGGCCCGCGGGGCGTCGGGAAGACCTCGATGGCGCGCCTCTTCGCCAAGGCCCTCAACTGCGAGAAGGGCCCCACCGAGACCCCGTGCAACACGTGCGAGCTCTGCGTCCGCATCCAGGACGGGACCGACACCGACGTCATCGAGATGGACGCCGCCTCGAACCGCACGGTCGACGACGCCCGCACCCTGCGGGAGGGCGTCGCGTACGCCCCGCTCCGATCGCGCTCCAAGATCTACATCATCGACGAAGCGCACATGCTCACGCGGGACGCGTTCAACACGCTCCTCAAGACGCTCGAGGAGCCGCCCCCGCACGTGAAGTTCGTCTTCGCCACGACCGAGATCCACAAGCTCCCCGACACGATCATCTCGCGGTGCCAGTCGTTCGACTTCCGCCGCATCACGTCGGCCGACATCGTGAAGCGGCTCCGGCAGGTCGTCGCCGGCGAGGGGTTGAAGGCCGACGACGCGGTCCTCGAGGCGATCGCCCGGGCCGGGCGGGGATCGATGCGCGACGCGGAGTCCATCCTCGACCAGCTCTTCGCCTTCAAGCGCAAGGACCTGAAGCCCGACGACGTCGCGGCGCTCCTGGGCGCGGCCGCGGGGGAGCGCATCGAGTCGCTCGTCACCGCCGTCTCGAAGGGAGACCCGGGCGGCGTCTTCACGGCCCTCGACGCGATCTTCCAGACGGGCGTGCACGCGGAGGCGTTCACGGACCAGCTGATCGACCACTTCCGCACGCTGCTCGCCGTGAAGGCCTGCGGCCGGAAATCGTCGATCCTCGACCTGCCCGACGCGCTCCTCGACGCCGCCGACCGGCAGGCCGGCTCCTTCACGCTCGAGGCGCTCCTGTACCATCTCCAGCTCATGCTCGAGGCGCGCCGGCGCCTCCGCGAGGGCACGAACCCCCGCGTCGTGCTCGAAGTGACCTTGGTGAAAATGTCGCGGGCGTCGGACCTGCTCCCTCTCGGCGACCTCCTGCGGCAGGCTCCCGTGGCCGCGGCCGCGCCCGCCCCCTCCGCACCCGCCGCGCCATCGCGCCCCGCGCCGGCGCCGGACGAGCCCAAGGATTCGGGCCCCTTCTCGGGAGAGCTCACCTTGCAGGCGATCGGGAGCCTGTGGCATCGGGTGGTCTCCGAACTGAAGCAGACGAACAAGATGGCGGCGGGGATGATCGAAGCGGGGAAGCCGACCAAGCTCGCGGGCGACGAGGTCGAGTTCTCGCTGCCGCTGGCGTTCGGAAAGTTCAACGTGGACCGACTCGAGGAGCCCCGGAACCGCCAGTCGGTCGAGGTGGCCCTGAACCGGGTTTTCGGGCGCCGGCTCGGGTTCCATGCGCAGCTCCAGGGCGGCGGCGCGGAGCCCCCGTCCCCCATTTTCGCGAAGTCGGCGGCGCCGCCCTCCCGCGACCTGGCGTCCGACCCCGGCGTGCGCAAAGTGCTGGAGGCGTTCCCGGGGTCGAAGATTGTTGGAATCGAATAAGACATGGAATGAGGAATTAGGAATGAAGAATAAGGAATGGAATGAGGAATCAGGAATACCCTTGTGTGTCATTCCACATTCCTGATTCCATTCCTGATTCCTAATTCCTGATTCCAGATTCCCAGGAGACAACGGCCATGGCGATGAACAAGCAACTTCAAGACATGCAGAAGCGCCTCGCCAAGGTCGAGGAGGACCTCAAGGACCGCATCGTCGAGGCGACCTCCGGGGGCGGCATGGTGTCGGTCAAGCTGAACGGGGTCGAGGAAGTCGTCGCGGTGAAGATCGAGGACCAGGTCCTCTCCGACCGGGGCATGGTCGAAGACCTCGTCATGACGGCCATGAATGAGGGCATCAAGAAGGCGAAAAAGCTGCGCGAAACCGAGATGGTCAAGGTGACCGGCGTCTCGATGCCGGGAATGTTCTAGAGCGAGGAATGTGGAATGAGGAATGGGGAATAAGGAATGGAACGAGGAATCAGGAATTCGCTTGTTGGGCATTCCACATTCCTGATTCCATTCCCAATTCCTGATTCCGGATTCCTCATTCCCTGATTTCAATGAGTTACGCAGAACCCATCATCCGGCTGATCCAGGCGCTGTCGAAGCTCCCCGGGATCGGCGAGAAGACGGCCGAGCGACTCGCGTTTCACATCCACGCCCAGGAGAAGGAAGAGGCGCTCGCGTTGTCCGACGCCGTGCGCGAGGTCAAGGAGCGGCTGTCCTCCTGCTCCGTGTGCCACGACGTCACCGTCGCGGATCCGTGCGCGATCTGCGCCGACCCGAGGCGCGAGCGCGGCGTGGTCTGCGTCGTGGAGCAGTCGAAGGACCTGGGCTCCATCGAGAAGGCGGGGGCGCACCGCGGCCTGTACCACGTCCTGCACGGCTGCCTCTCCCCCCTGGACGGCGTCGGCCCGGAGCAGCTCACGATCCGCCGGCTCCTGGACCGGGTCCGGAAAGGCGGGGTGGAGGAAGTGATCCTGGCGACCAATCCCACGGCCGAGGGCGACGCCACGGCCTGGTACCTCCAGCAGGCGCTCGCCTCGCTCCCCGTGAAAGTGACGCGCATCGCCCGCGGGCTCCCGGCGGGATCCAGCCTCGAGTACGCGAGCCGGGCGAGCGTCGCCGACGCGATCAAGGGCCGAAGGCAACTTTGAACTCCAGAAACCCCCCGCTCGGGTGATAATGAAGCCATGAAGATGGAAGTGCATCTGCAGCATCGCCTGGAGCAGAGGCTCCAGCTGTCCCAGCAGATGCTGCAGAACCTGGAGATGCTCCAGAAGCCCATCCTGGAGCTCCGCCAGGCCATCGACGAGGAGCTCCAGCAGAATCCCGCCCTGGAGATCGCCACGGAAACCGAGGAGCGGCCCGTCGAGCTCCCCGCCGCCGAGACGAAGGCCGAGGACGCGGCGGAGACGGCCAAGAACGACTACCTCGAGAGCGTCGAGGAGGAGTGGCTCCAGTCGGAGCGGCGCGGCCGGCCGGCGGGCGACGACAGCGACCGGCGCCAGGAATTCCTCCAGAGCGTCGGCGCGCCCGAGGTCACCCTCCGCGACCACCTGCGGACGCAGCTCGCCCTGATCGACCCGCTCGATCCCGAGCTGGAACCCTACCTCGACCACATCATCAACCACCTGAACGACATCGGGTACCTCGATTCCCCGTTCGAGGAGATCGCGCAGACCCTGCCGGACGATGTGAAATCCGCCGACCCCGCGGTTTCCCGCCGCCGCCTCGAGGCCGCCCTCCTGTTCATCCAGAAGATGGAGCCCGCCGGCGTCGGCGCGCGCGACACGAGGGAGTGCCTCCTCCTCCAGCTCGACGAGAACGATCCGGGCTACGCCGCGAAGCGCCGCCTCATCGAGCGCCACCTGGAGGACATCGCCCACAACCGCCTTCCCAAGATCGCCCGCGAGCTCGCGGCCGACCCGCAGGCGCTCGCCGCCTTCGGGTTCAGGACCGCGCCCGATCCCTCCGTGCTGCTCGACGACCTCAAGACCCTGATCGGGGAGATCCAGAAGCTCAACCCGAAGCCGGGGACCAATTTCGCGTCGGGAAACTCCCCGCGCGTGTACCCCGAGGTGATCATCCAGCGCGTGGACGGCAAGTACGAGATCGTCATCGAGGACTCCTGGCTGCCGCCCCTCTCGATCAACCGCGACTACCAGGAGAAGATCAAGGACAAGAGCGTCCCCAAGGCGGAGCGGGAATACCTCCGCGCGAAGATCGACGCCGGGCGGAAGCTCATCAGCGCCATCGAGCAGCGGCGCCAGACGATCCAGCGCATCACCGCCGAGATCCTCAAGCACCAGATCGAGTTCTTCGAGCAGGGCGCGGAGTTCCTGAAGCCCCTCAAGATGCAGGAGGTGGCGGACGCGCTGGGGATCCACAACTCGACCGTCAGCCGCGCCATTTCCGGCAAGTGGATCGAGACCCCGCGCGGCATCTTCCCGATGAAGTTCTTCTTCGCGTCGGCCGCCCCCAAGTCCCCGCCCTCGGGCTCCTACCCGCCCGTGCCCGCGGGCTCCGCGGATCCGGACGACCGGACCCGCCTGTCGCTCATGGAGAAGATCCGCGACATCGTCGACGGCGAGGACCGCAAGCGTCCGCTGTCGGACCTCGAGATCGTCCGCATCCTGAAACAGCAGGGAATCATGGCCGCGCGGCGCACGGTGGCCAAGTACCGCGAGGAAATGAACATCCCCAGCTCACGGCTGCGCCGGCTGTATTAGGAGCCCCGTTCGCATTCCGCATCACGCGTCAGGCATTACGGAATCTTCATATTCGCATGGTGAAGATTCCCGGGATGCCGGCCCCCCATTGCGTAGAACTCCCTCCCCGCACTATCCTAGACCGCATGAGCGTCGAGGAGCAGGCCAGGAAGTTCCGCGACGGGATCGGCCGCCTCCGGAAGGAGATCGCCAAGGCGATCGTGGGCCACGACGAAGTCGTCACCCAGGTCATCATCACGATCCTCGCCGGGGGCCACGCGCTCCTCGAGGGGGTCCCGGGGCTCGGCAAAACCCTCCTCGTCCGGACCGTCAGCCAGAGCCTGAGCCTCAAGTTCTCGCGGATCCAGTTCACGCCCGACCTCATGCCCGCCGACATCCTCGGCACGAGCATCGTGGTCGAGGACCCCTCGGGGCGGAAGTCGTTCCAGTTCCAGAAGGGGCCGATCTTCGGCAACGTGATCCTCGCGGACGAGATCAACCGCGCCACGCCCAAGACGCAGTCGGCGCTGCTCGAGGCGATGCAGGAGCGGGCCGTGACCGTCAGCGGGCACCGCCACGCGCTCGATGATCCGTTCTTCGTCCTCGCGACCCAGAACCCGATCGAGATGGAAGGGACCTACCCGCTGCCCGAGGCCCAGATCGACCGGTTCTTCTTCAAGATCGAAGTGAAGACGCCGAGCCTGGAAGGGCTCGTCGAAGTGATTGACCGCACGACGGGGGCCGAGCCCCCCCGCATCGACCCCGTCCTCGGGGGGCCGGACATCATCGAGATGCGGCTGCTCGCGCGCGAGGTGCCGATCGCCTCGCACGTGAAGGAGTTCGCGGCGCGCCTGGTCCTGGCCACGCACCCGAACGAGAAAGGAAGCGAGATCGCCCGCAAGTACCTGCGATACGGATCGAGCCCCCGCGGCGTTCAGTCTTTAGTCCTGGCCGGGAAGGTCCTCGCCCTCATGAAGGGGCGCTACAACGTGTCGTTCGGCGACCTGCGCGAGGCCGCCTATCCCGCCCTTCGCCACCGGCTCATCCTGAACTTCGAGGCGGAGGCGGAGGGAGTGAAGCCCGACGCGATCCTGGCCCGGATCCTCGAGGGAGTGCCGGAAGTCGTGAATGCCTGATCGGTTCCGTCCGGTAAACCTCTTTTAGGGAGGACTCCATGGGATTCGACCCCAAGTCGTTGATGGGCACCCAGGCCTTTTCCATCGCGGGCGGCGTGGTGATCGGCGCGGCGATCTTCACCCTGGTCAGCAGCGCGGTCACGAATCTCATCCAGCCGCTCTTCAACATCGTCCTCGACAACAACGGCATGATCGCCCTGAGCCGCGACCGCGGGATCTACGTCGGGTGCGGGCCCTTCATGGCCGCGTGCATCATCGCCGTCGCGTGCGTCGCCCTCGGGCTCTTCATGGTCAAGGCGTCCGCCAAGTAAGGGCGCCCCAACGGCCCGGCGCGCATGAATTTTGACGACTTCGCTTACCTCGTCGCCGCCGGGCTTCTCATCCTGCTGAACGGGTTCTTCGTCCTCGCGGAGTTCGCCATCGTCAAGGTCCGCGTCACGCGGATGCACGAGCTGGCCGACCGGGGGAACCGGAACGCGGCCCTCATGGCGTCGATCATCAAGCGGATGGACCGCTACCTCTCGACGTGCCAGCTCGGGGTCACAGTCGCCAGCCTGGGCTTGGGCGCGCTGGCCGAGCCGGCCATCGCCACGTTCCTGTCGAAATCGGGGCTCCTGAGCCACTCGATCGCCATCGGGGCGGCCCTCGTGTTCCTCACCGCGGTTCACATCATCGTCGGCGAGCAGGCGCCCAAGATGCTCGCCATCCGGCAGGGCGAGCGGTGCGCCCTCGTCGTCGCCCGGCCGCTGCGAGCCTTCTACCTCGTCAGTTTTCCCGTCATGTGGCTGATCAACTTGGCGAGCAATGCGGTCCTGTGGATCCTCCGGATCCCCGCCGCCTCGGACATGGAGCTGGCCCACTCCGAGGAGGAGCTGAAGATGATCCTCGGGGCCTCCCACGAGAAGGGCGAGCTCACGCTCAACCGCCTCCTCATGATGGAGAACGTGCTCGATTTCGGAACGTTGCGCGTGCGCGACGTCATGACTCCCGCCGCCAAGGTCGTCACGCTCTCCAGCCGCGCCCCGTGGCCGGAGAACCTCGAGAAGATCAAGGCCTCGCTCCACTCCCGCTACCCCCTCGAGATGGGCGCGCTCGGGCCGTCGCGGATCGTCCACATCAAGGACGTCGCCGTCGCCAACGCCGCCGGGGGACCGCCGGACCTCGTCAAGATCTCCCGCCCCGTCAAGGCGATCCGGCCCGACCTTTCCCTCGAGGACCTGCTCCAGCATTTCAACCGCAACCACAGCCACCTCGCGATGGTCGAGGACGACCGCGGGATGTTCCTCGGCATCGTCTCGATCGAAGACGTCGTCGAGGAGCTGATCGGCACCGTCCGGGACGAGTTCGAGCAGGTGAAGGAGATCCGGCTCTCCGACCTCGTGCCGGTGGAGGCCGTGGCGCTCGACCTCGAGCAGGTGCCGAAGCCGCAGGTGGTGCGCGCCCTCGTCCAGCGGCTCGCGCAGAAGCGGCCCGAGATCAAGGTCGAGACCGTGGTGGCGGGGATCCTGAAGCGCGAGGCGCTGGCGTCGACGGGCCTCGGGAACGGCATCGCCATCCCCCACGGCCGGGTCGAGGGCCTCCCCCGCCCGCTGGCGGCCATTGGGCGGTCCGAGAAGGGCATCGAGTTCCAGGCGCTCGACGGCAACCCCGTCCACCTCCTGTTCCTCATCCTCACGCCGGTGCACGACGAGGGCGTCCACGTGCACATCCTCGGGAAGATCAGCCGACTGCTCGCGAGCGACTACCTCCGCGAGCGGCTGCTCCACGCGGCGACTCCCGAAGAGGCCATGGAGGTATTAAGGGTGGCGGACCAGTCCCTATCCGCCTGATCGCCATTCCAAGCGGGGGTCGATCCACTCGAGATTGGCGATTCCCGAAACCAGAATCAAGAATCCGGAATCCAGAATCGCTAGTATCTGTCATGGACTGGGGTCGCGTCTCCACCGACTACGCGAAGTTCCGATCCGGTCCCCCCGCCAGTTACTACGAGCGGCTGAAGGAACACGGCATCGGCCTTCCCGGCCAGCGACTGCTCGACGTCGGCACGGGAACCGGCGTCCTAGCGACGGTGTTCGCGCGGGCCGGCGCGCGCGTGGCGGGCATCGATCCCTCGCCTCAACAGATCGAACAAGCCAGGTCGGCCGCGGCCCGCGAAGGACTGTCCATCGACTACCGCGTGGCCGCCGCCGAATCGACGCCCTTCCCGGCGCACTCGTTCGAAGTCCTGACCGCGAATCAATGCTGGCACTTCGTGGACAGCGGCAAGGCGGTGGCCGAGGCCGCGCGGATCCTGGAGCCCGGCGGACGGCTGGTCGTCTCCGATTTCTTCTGGCTCGGGACGCGCGATCCCATCGCGGCGGCGACGGAGGACCTGATCCTGGAATACAGTCCCGGCTGGACGGCCTACCGGTGGGCGGGCGAACTGCCCGCCCGGCCCGACATGAAAGTCGCGACCACGATCGCGTATGAAGAGCCCGTTCCCTTCACGCGCGACTCCTGGGTGGGACGGGTCCGCACCTGCCGGGCGATCGGGCCGTCGCTGTCGCCGTCAGAGGTGGCCGCCTTCGACGAGGACCACCGGCGCCTGTTGGAAAAATGTCCGGAGCGGTTCGACGTGCTCCACAAGATCGTCGCCCACGTCTACCGGATGGAGTGAGTCTAGTGTCGCATCCAGTTTGATTCCCGCCGTTCTCACCCGGACGGTTCGGAGTTCAGGGTTCCTGGTTCCGGGTTCGTGCTGAGTTTTTCGTTCACCGTCCACCCCGAACCCGGAACTTCGAACGAACACAGGACGCGGAACAAAGAACTTCGAGTCGGCGGGGGAACCCTACAACCGCCAGGATCAAACTTGATACATCTCTAGTCTCGTCCCAGGATCCTGAGCGCCTGGTGGCGCCCTTCCGCCGACGTGGCGGGCGCGCCGGGGCGGATCGGGAACGGCCCCAGGTTCTCGTCTTCCGGCCACACGGGGAGCATCGACCCCGACTTCAGGTCGCGCTCGTAGTGGTCGAGCGCCTCCTGGTGGCGGCCGGCGCGGAAGTAGAGCCGGGCCAGGCTGCTGTTCGGCGACCACCCCTTCCCCTCGGCCCGCCGGAACATGGCCAGCGCGCGCGCGTCGTCTCCCGCCGCGTCGAGAATTTCCGCCACGTGCGCGCTCCGGTCCGGATTCCCGTCGGCCAGCGGCCGGACGAGGGCCAGCGCCGCCTCGACATCCCCGCGGGCCAACAGCAACCGCGCGGCCAGGAACGTCAGCGACACGCGCGCGGGGCCTTCCGCCCCTCCGGCGAGCGCGGCGCGCGCCAAGTGAAGGGCGCGGTCTCGCCCCCCGGCCTTGGCCCGGAGACATGCGACCCGAAGCCTGTACGCCGCGTCGCCCGATTCGAACCCGCGCTCCAGCGCGTCCAGGGCCGGCTCGACCCGGCCGAAGACCCGGAGGAGAAATTCGCCCAGCTCGGCCGGAGAGGCGTTCTCCGCGAAACCGGCCCGGGCCAGCGCACCAGGATCCCCCTTCCGCTTCAGCTCCTGGATCGTCCCGGGGAGGTGGTCGAGCACGGCGAATCCAGAATGACGCAGGAGCGACGCGGCGCCGGCCACATCTCCCTCTTCCAGCTTGAGGCCGGCGGCCATCGCCACCGGGTTGAGCGATTCGTCCTCGAGGATGGGATCGCGGCCGGGGCGTCGGCGCGCCAGCGACGCGAACCGCCGCGCCGCCGCGTCCAGCAGGTCGCGACGCCCCGCGAGGCGCGCCGCCCGCGCCACCTCGGACACGACCCGCATCATCGTGCGGCGCTCGACGATGCCGTCCGGGTCCGACCGCTCGAG
The DNA here is from genome assembly GCA_035649615.1 of Planctomycetota bacterium. GTDB lineage: Bacteria > Planctomycetota > MHYJ01 > MHYJ01 > JACPRB01 > DASRJF01. The sequence continues at coordinate 13,702 of DASRJF010000015.1, forward strand.
GGCGCGGCGCAGGCAGTCGATCCAGGCGGGGTCGCCGAGATTCTTGAGGATCAGCCCCGCGGCCAGGTCGGCGCGGCCGTCGGATTCGGGCCGCCCGGCGATCCGGCGCAGGAGGACCGCGAGGTTCAAGAGGAGCTCACGATCCTCGAGGGGGGCCTTCTGGGCGGACCCGACGGGTCCGATATCGGGAATGGGTCATCAGTTGGGCTTGGCGGGCGCGCCGGACTCCATGACCCTCCAGGCGCACGCCACGAGGAATTCCCGATGCGATGCGTTGTCGCGGAAGGGCTCATACGAGGCGAGCAGGGATTCGATCGTCTCCCGCCGCCGGCCCGCGGCCGACAGGAGCGACCATAGCGTCCACCGGTGTCCGACCTCCCGGGGCTCCCGCTCGACCGCGGCGCGGGCTTCTTCGGCAAACTCCGCGGGACCGAATCCCGGCCGCTTCTCCTCCCACAACCGCTCCATCGAGTCGACGACATGGATCACGACATGCTGGCGGTCCCGGTCGCCGTCCGAGCTGGTCATCCGCGCGGCGTACTCGGCGAAGAGCCCCGGGAGATCCCCCCGCTGGAAGCGGGCGCGCATGGACGCCAGCGCGAGCTCCGTGCGGCCGTGGGCGTCCGGGGCGGGAGGCGAACGGCGCACCCACTCCGCCGCGCCATCGGCATCCGCGCGATCCAGCCGCTCCCGGGCGAAGTAGGCGGCCGCGAAGGGACTGCCGGGGGGCCGCGCGGCCGCCTCCGCGGCAATGCGGGCCGCGACCTCGGTCCGCCCCAGGTGCGTCGCGAGCCAGTGCCGGTTCACCGGAGGCGACCAGAGGCTGGGATCGGCGGCGGAGGCCGACCCCAGGTGATCGAGCGCCTCCTCCAGGCTTCCGCCCGCGGCGTCCGGCGTTCTCAGGATGAACCGGATCACCGCGGCGGCCGCCGCGCGCTCCAGGGCCTTGTCCGCGCCGGACCCCGTTTCCGTCCAGCGGCCGAGCGACAGCGTGGCCGCGACCCGCTCCGAATCCTCCCAGCCTGGGATCGTCGTGGGGCGCTCTCAAGTGTCTCCCGGGTCGAGGTCGACGCGCTGGCGGGACTGTTTCGAACCCTCGGGGCCCGTTTCATGGATTTCCACGAACCGGGGAAGGTCGAGGCCGCCGAACGTCTGTCGGCTCGCGACCTCGTGGCGCATCCGGACCCGCGACGAGGCGCCCGTGATTTCAATCTCCAGCGCGGCGATGAGTCCCGACGCCGCTTCGATATAGAAGCGCTTCTCGACGCTCCGGGCCGGATACCACCCTTCGGGCCCGCGTCGCGTCCCCGCGTCGGCGACATGGCGCGACCGCAGGATGACGCACGCCGCTCCCCGGACCGTTGCGGTCCCCGCCTCCTCCAGGCCCGGCTCGTGGCCGAACAGGATCGCAGGGGCGAGCTGGTACGCGGTCAGAGGGTCGTGGTACCGGAGCAGGATGGGATCGTTTCCCGGGAGCAGGCGCGGGTCCACCGCAGCGTGATCGGGATCGCCGCGGCGGGCGCGGAAGAGAAGATGGGGAAGGCACCGGGTGTTGCGCCCCGACTCGAACGTCAGGACGCTGAGGGCCACGGCCACCCGGTCCGGCATGTAGAGGAGCTGGTGCAAGTTGGGGCCCGGGGGGGCGCCGTGCGACATTCCGTGGGCGGAGCCCATGGCGGTCGCCTTGATCCGGATGCCCTCGTCCCGCACGAACCGGCCCTGGACCTTGTACCCGGCGTCCATCGCCGTGGAGCCGGACTCCCCCTCCGTCAGCACGTCCCACGCGAGACGCGGGATCCCCTTGGTCATCGCCTCCATCCGCGGGAGAAGGCCGGTGGGAGCCGAGTCGGACGGACTTGTCGGAGCGGACGGGCCGGCCGAGGCGCACGACGGCAGCGGGAGGAGGACCAGCAGGAGGAGGGACCGTCTCATTTCGGAATCAGGCGCAGTTCGCGATCGCGGGCCGTGAAATCGTCGCGCACCTTGCGGACGCGATCGAGCGCGGCCTCCGTGCGGGCGGCGTCCCCGCGCGCGGAGCGAAGCTCCGCGGCGGCGTTGCCGAGGGTCCGCCCGTGCTCCATCATCTGTTCGAGCGCTTTCGAGTCGATCTGCTTGGTGAGCTTCCGGTCCCGCAGGATGTAGCGGAGATTCCGGACCACGCCCTCGCTCGCGTCTTCGAACGACTTCATCGCGGCGTCCAGCTCCTCCGGCGACGGCCGCTTGTGGACGAGGCGGGCCACGTACAGGTCCCACTGGTTCAACTGGATCCGGTTCGGGATGATGAGCCGCTCGCGGAGAATTCCGATGCGCACGCGGGCGATGTACGCGCGCACCTGCTTCTTCAGGAACTCGTCGCTCAGTTCGCCCGGGATGTCCTCCGACATCGACTGCGCCATGGCCTCCTCGGCGCTGCCGGGCGCGAAGTTGGGCTTGGGCACGCCCGGATCGAAGTTCGACATCTTGATGAGGGCCTGGATCAGCGTCTCCATGCAGGCGTGGAAGGGCGTCGTGGCGATGAACTTCTGGGCTTCCACCACGACCGGGGGAATCTCCTTCAGGATCTCGCCGGACTCGCGCCTCCAGACTTCCGGCTTGGCCATCGCCTTCTCGATCTTCTCCTGGAGCGCCTGCGCCCGGTCGGCCCATTCCACGAGGAGCGGGTGATGTTCCTCCAAGGTCTCCGGAAGCGAATCCGGATCGGGGACGAGCAGCGACTCGGACCACGCCGTGTCCTTCAATCCCTCGAGGGTCTTGACGACCTCGGGCAGCACCTGGCCCGACTTGTTGTAAACCAGGTGGACCCGGTAGAAGCCCCCGCGGGGCGACGCGAACTGGACCGAGAACGATTTTCCCCGGAAGGCGGACTGCCGCTCGAGAACCGCCTCCTTCGCGGGCTGGGGCGTGATCCGCACCTCGCGCGCGTGCAGCATGAATTCCGGTTCCGCGTTGACCCGGACCGCGACGATGGTGTCGTCGGGAAAATCGCCCGCCGCCGTGAACCGGACCTTGGCCCCGTCGCGGGTGATCTCCCGTACGCGGATGTCGCGCCGGGCGGGTTCCTGCGCCGAAGCGCCCGCCAAGAGCGCCAGGGCCGCGGCGATCATCCTCGGGTTCAACATCTGGACCCTTCTCACTTCAATTGGTACGCGATGAAACCGCAATCGCGGGTCTCGTAGAAGATCGTGACGTCGTCGATGTACGGCGTCGCGAGCAAGATCGCCGTGGTCGGGGGCTGTTCCTTCCAGCGGAACCGGAAGCGGAATCGGAAGTGCCCGGGGTCGGTCAGCTGGGGCCGCTCGCCGGTCCGTTCATCGGCCAACCCGGAAAAATCGTCGCGCACGAACGGCCCGTGCCACTCCCCCGCCGTTTCCAGGTAGAACTCGGACCGCACGGTCAACATGTCGGGGTCGGGCTGGTCCACGGTGTTGTAGTCCACCATCTGGGCGGCCCGGTGCGGATCTTCGGGGTCGACGGTCTCGCCGATAAGCGTCCACGCGGCGCCGAGGAGCCGGATCGACGGGGATTCCGCGACGGCCCCCGTCTTGGCCGGGGTCTCGGCCTGCGTGCCCTTCCCGGTGGCCGGCGCCCGGCCGCCCGCCGCGGGGGCCATCCGGCGCAACGGCTTCAAGAGGAGCGAGATCGGCTTCGACGTGTACTGGCCCTCTTCGCCCGCGCGGGGGAGGTGGTACCGGCCCCGCCTCCACTGGGCCAGCGCCGCGCCCTCGGTCACGGGGGTCCACCCCACGAAATGCTGGAACTCGTCGATCGTGGAATCGCAGGAATAATTGTGCCGTGTCGTGTAGGGACTCTGGTTCGCATGCTCGATCATCGTGACCCGGTGGGGCTGGCCGAACCGCAGGAGATTCTTGTCCGCGTACGGCATCTCGCCCGGCGAATTGTCGTCGTGGAAGTTGTACGTCCAGTCGATCCGCGTCGAGGTCGGCAAGCCGAGCGCGTACACCCCCCACCGCGGGCTGGCGGGCATCTGGACCGACGACTTCCCGTTCACCCAGATCCGCGCGTCGGGCGTCGGCGACCCCCAGTTCGTCGTGCACGCCACGGTGACGTGCATCCACCGGTGGGCGGCGAGCGGATTGTCGCGGCGGTATCCCGATTCGCCGGGCTCCGTCACGACGCCGGGATGCGGCTCGCTCCACCCGCGTTCGGACGTGTGATGGTGGTGGTTCAGGGCCTTCGTCTGGGTCGCGACGCAGAGCGCGTAGCAGAGCGATCCGCCGAAGTTCGTGGGATTCGTCATGTACGACGCGCTGTGCATGAAGAGCAGCGAGGCCGGCCGCGCCGGGTACCAGTTCGTGTAGGTCCCGTTGAACGGCGTCAGCTCGACGCCGGCGTTCTGCGACGGGCAGAAGTAGAGGTCGAGCATCCCCGGCTCGACGGGATAGGTGAAGAAGTCCCACAGGTTCTTCCGCAGCTCCGCCCGTCCGGCGTTCCAGAGAAGCCGGGGCTTGCCGCTCACCTCCGGATGGAAGTTGGGCTTCATCCAGAAGCTCGCCACGAACTTGAGCATGAACTTGTGGCCGCCCAGCGAATCGGGCGAGATCCAGTACCCGAGGTTGGCGTCGCGCTCGAGGTACACCCCGTCGATGCGGAGGTCGAGCGGGGCGGTCTCCACCAGCTGGGCCGGCGCCTTCCCCTCCGACTGGGCATCGGGGAGACGGAAGGAGCGGGCGAGCCGGTGGCGGTTGCCGCCCTTCCCCGTGACCGGGTCGGAGCCGAGGGTGGCATCGTACGGACCGGGCTGGGTCTCGGTCCGGTCCGGACGGTTCTCGACGTTTTCGTTCGCCCCGGTCGACGTGGCCAGGTTTTCCGCCAGCTGGTCGTGGGCGTGGTGCAGCCGGGTGTCGTGCGTGAAATGGGCGTGGAGCGTGCACGAATCGGCATCGATCTCGGATTCGGACGCGTTCGGCGTGTAGCCGATCGCGCCCGGCGGTTTCGGCAGGGCCTGGGCGGGGCCTCCTGGCGACGCCGCCCACGGGCTCCCGCCGTTCGTGGGAAGCGCGAGGTACCCGCCCCACTCCGTTTCCGCGGGCGCGGCGCCGTTGTCGGGCTCCGGGCCGATCTCCACCGACAATCCGTTGTTGGTCTCGGGAAGCGTATCCCGCCGGGTGATTTCCCCCGCGTGGAAGTCCTTCTGGGTCGTGAACCGGCGCTGGTCGTAGAGCTGGACGATGCCCGTGATCCACGCCTCGGCCATCAGGCGGTTGTCCGGGGTCCTGAGGGCGTCGATCGCGATCACCTCCTGCGACGCCGTCGTCGTGTTCGACGATCCGGACTGGAGCCGCACCGGACGAAGGACGCGGCCGAAGCTCTCCACCTCGAAGTACCCGCTCGGCAGGAAGCACCCCTCGGTGGACATGACGATGAGATCGGTCTTGTCGACGAGGAGCGCCATGTTCTCGTCCGGATTCGCCTCGTTGAGGTGGCAGTTGGGATTGAAGTTCGCCTTGATCGTGTCCGCGATGGCCTGGGAGGCGATCGCGGCGAGGGCGTCGCCCAGCCCCGACACCTGCAGGTTGCCTCCGCCCGTGATGTCGTCCCCCGGCGACGGGTACTGGTGGAAGACGGCCCGCGACTCCCGCACGAGCCCGATCGTCACCAGGTGGTCGCAGAACGCGTTGAACTGCCGCCAGGTGCGGAAGGGGCCGCCGAACCAGGCCTTCGGATTCCGCGTCCGGTCGTAGTCGTACCGGCTCGCGACCGATTCGCGCCCCTCGCGGCACGCGATGATCTCGGCGGCGATGGCGGACGCCGAATTCGCCTGCCCGCTCTGCGTGGCGCCGCCCGGGGTGAACGTGATCTTGTCCGTGGTGTAGAGATACCCCATCGCGTCCCCGTCACTGCCCGAGGAATCCAGCGACTGCACCACGCTGTTATTCCAGGTCCGCGCGCTGTCGCTCGCGTTCGAGATGTTCGGATGGTTGCGGCGGCGCTCCGCCATCCAGAAGCCCTGGAGATCCGCGAGGAGCGCGGTGAGGACCTCCTTGGGGGCCGAGTTCAGGTTCACCGGCGCGCGCGCGCAGACCTCGATCCACTGCGGATTCAGCTCGTCGACCCCCCAGATCGCATGGTCCTCCCCCGCGGGATCCGCCGCCTCGGGCGCGAACTGCAGTTCGCCCGGCACGAGATTGCCTTGGGAATTCCGGCCCCGGCCGTACCGGTAGGCCGCCGGAGAGCCGCGGTAGTACGGACCCGACACGTCGGATTTCGTGGTGCCGAGCGCTTTCGTGTAATAGTCGATGACGGCCCGCGAGTCGCTGAGGGGCACGGGTTGGATCACCGAGCGGTCGACCCAGGCGTACACGGTGAGGAATTGGCCGGCCTTCTCGTAGTCCTTCGAGCCCAGGATCTCCTCGAGCTCGGTGCGGCTCGCGTAGCCCTGGGGAGGTCTCGACTGCACGATGCGGTCTCCCAGCTTCTCGACCTTGAGCACGTCGCCGAGGCGGTTCAGGAGGCGGAGGAGGTTGCGGGTCACGGATCCGTGCCGGGCGTTTTCTCCCACGCCGTCGTTCACATGCAGGAGTCCGCTCAGATCGGTGATGCGCAGGGAGTAGACGTCCGACCGGTATCCGTACCGGGAGGATTCCAGGTAGCCGCTGAGGCCCGTGACCTTGCCGTCGACCCGGACCCGGGCCGGACGGAAGTTGGGGTCCAAGGGATTCTGGGGCTTCTCGGGCGTCTCGCCCACGACTTCGAGCGCCATCGACGGATTGAGCGCCTGGTCGAGCGGGACCGTGAGCAGGTTCGGATCGTCCCCCTTCTCCAGGACGTCGTTGCCGTAGTACCGGAGCGCGCGGAAGGGCGGGACGTGGCCCGGCTCCGTCACCAAGCCCTGGAGCTCCCGGTCCACCATCTGCTGGAGCATGACGTACCCGTGCTCCATGCCCGACCGCGCCACCAGGCGCGCCTGGACCATGTCCCCGTAGGCCCGCGTCGTGGATTGCTCGAGAGTCTGGAGCGTGACGAGCGAGACGCCCAGCATGCACAGGAGCGCCAGCACGGACAGGACGATGATTAGAGCGACGCCGCGACGTTTGGTGCCGGACACGATCACGCCCCCCCGATTTTGCCTTGCGCCTACTATACAAGACGCCGGAACCGGGGATTCAGTTCGACTGTGAACCGGATTTGAACCGAGGTCTGGATCGGCAGAAACCGTCGAATCGAACGCCCAAGACACGAAGGCACCAAGCGCCCGCCGGTGTCCGTGGAAAAAGCGTTCGGTTCCTGCAGTGCCCGGCGGCCTCAGAACGTCAGCGTGGCCTGCAGGAAATACCACCTCATCGACTTGTCGGTGCCGGCCGTGTCTTCGACGAAGCCGCCGGGCCAGAACCAGCAGAGCCCGCCCCAGAACGAGAGCTTCTGGTCGTACGTCCATCGCGCGTGCAGGTCGAGCTCGGTCCCCAGGTCCTTGCTCGCGGCGCCGGTGGGATCGCCGGGGCGGATGGGAACCTGGAGGAAGTTGAACCACGCATCTTCGACCCGGTCGAGGTCGAACAGGAAGTAATCCACCTGGATCACCGTGTCATCGAAGGGTTCGGCCTGGACGATGAATTTCCATTCGCGGATGTTGCGCATGGCGACCTGGTCCGCGTAGCCGTTGTAGATGTGGGCGCCCGGGTACGGGGGCGAGAAGGACTCATCGTTCCCGTCCGCCGGGTCTTTGTCGCCGCTCGCGTACGTGTACTCGACGGCCAGCCGCGGCCTCAGCGGGAGATCCCCAAACGTGTACCCGACCATGGCCGCGCCGCCCTTCGCGTCCTTGTCGAGGTCGGCCAACCCGGTCGGACTGTTCGTCCCCGTCTGCAGGGCGAACTCCGCCTCGTAGTCGAACCCGCCCGCCTTGCCGAAAATCCTCAAGCCGTAGGTCTCGTCCTCGTACGGATTCTGCCCGGCCGGCGGCACGTCGAACTGCGCGCGGCGGGCGAAGAGGAACCCCTCGACCGCGAACTCGGTTCCGAACTGGTACTGGGAGTAGAACCCCCAGAAATCGACGTCGTCGCTCGCGTCCTCGATGGACGCGCCCGCGGTGACCGGCGCGTTGCGCTCCTGGACGATCGTATACCAGCCGTCGATCCAGAACTTGTCCTTCCCGTAATGGCCGTGGACCCCGTCCCAGGTGTTCCCGACCGGGTGGTAGTCGAAATTGCAGAGCAGCCGCCGGCTCCCGTAGCACATGTTGAACCGGCCGATCCGGAGGTCGAGGTCCTCGTCCCACATGTCCTGGATCTCGATGTACGCCTGGTGGACGTCGGTGTTCTTGCCGTCGCCGGACGCGGTGGAGAACGGAAGGAGCGGATTCCCCGATGCCGGCACGCTCACGGGCTCCTGCCCCGCGAATCGCTGGTCCTGGATCTGGACGAACCCGCGCAGGTGGTCGGTCACCTGGACGTCGAAATTCAGCCGCACGCGGATGTGGAGGAGGTCCTGGCTCTCCTCGAGCTGGACCGCGTTCGCGTACCCGAGCGGGTCACGGAACTCGAAGCGCGTCCGGAACTCGCCGCTGATCGTGAGGCGCTTCACGAAGGACTCGACGTGGATGGCCTTGGGATCTTCCTGCGGCGGGGCCTCGTGCTTCGGCTGATCCTGCGCGGACGCGGCCAGGGCACATCCGAAGGTGAACAGCAACGACAGGGAAGCGGTGTGCATGTTCATGCGGAGGACTATGAACAATCAACCGCGGCCGTGTCATGAAAAATAAACCTTGTCGCGGACCGGCCGGGCGAAAGCCTAGCGGACCTTGGCGGGCTCGGCCGGGCCGATCCCCCATTTGCGGGCGAGCGACTGGTAGTACCCGATCCAGACCTTGAGCCCCAGCTTCGCGAGCCGGCCGCAGGATTCCTCGAGCGCCTTCATCGATTCGTCCATTTGACCGAGCCGCGCGAGCCACCTCGATCGAGCGAGGAGCACTTGGGGCGACTGGGGTCCCGCGCGCTCCGCCTCGGCCACCTTCGCCGCCACGTCTCTTTCGTACCCGCCTTCGTCCATCGCGACGAGCGCCGCTATTCCCAGCGCCGCGGCGTCCTCGGGTTTCAGGGCGCAGGCGCGGTCGATCGACTTCCGGGCGTCGCCGATATCTCCCTTGTGGAGGCCGATCTGGGCCCGGATCCTCCACGCGAGCGGATCGTCCATCTCGAAGGCGCACACCTCCTCGATGAGCTTCCGCGCCCTATCCGCGTCGCCCTGCAAAAGCAGAACCATCGACAGGTCGAACTTGGGAAGCGTGAACCGCGGATCCCGCTCCGACGCCGCTTCCAGCGAGCAGGCGGCCTCCTCCAGCCGGCCGGCCAGCATCAGGCACTCCCCCTGGACGGCG
>DASRJF010000016.1:0-6107 GCA_035649615.1 Planctomycetota bacterium
GCTGCAGCGGAAGCTGCAGGTCGGCTACTCGCGGGCGTCCCGGCTCATCGAGACGATGGAAGCCTTCGGCATCGTCGGCAAGCACAACGGATCGAGCGCGCGCGACATCCTCATGACGTGGGAGCAGTGGGAGTCGCGGAAAAAGCAGATCGAGAGCCCCGCGGAGGCCTAGTGTTGCGTCAAAGTTGATTTTGACGGTTGAGACGCAACCTATGGACCCGCAGCTCGAGAAGGCCGACTAGAAGTTCAACGTTCTGAGTGCTGCGTTCAGCGTTCGTTCGACGTTCCGGGTTCGGAGTGGACGGTGAACGAAGGACTCTGAACGAACTCAGGACCCAGAACTCCGAACTCCGAACTTCCACCAGGTGTCGCATCCGGACCGGCCGGTTGAGAACCGCGGTAATCAATCTTGATGCGACACTACGTCCTGGTGCCAACTAAGTGGAACCGGCGACCGAGACAAAGCGTCCAAGGGCACGTTGACGGTTGACGGTTGAAGGTTGACGCCACGGTAGACTAGCTCCCGAGGGTAATGCCATGAGCCGCACGATTTGCCTGCTGGCCCTCCTGGCCGGCGCCTCCGCTTTTGCACTCGCGGGCAACGCGCCGCCGCCCCAGGAGCCGCAGGGCGAGGAAGCGCTGTGGAAGCAGATCGAGGATCACGTCAACCACGGCCGGCAGGCCGACGCCGCGGCCGGGCTTGAGCGCTTCCTGAAGGAATTCTCCAAGAGCCCGCGCGTGCCCCAGGCCCTGTTCCAGCTCGCCGGCCTCGACGAACAGCGCGGCCGCCGCAAGGAGGCCGCGGAGCGGTACGCCGACTTCGTCGCGCGGTTCCCGAAGCACGAGCTCGCCCCGCAGGCCCTGCTCAACCACGCCGTGTGCCTTCGCCACCTGAGGCAAAGGGAGGAGTCCAAGGCCGCCTTCCGGCGACTCTTCAAGGAGTACCCCGGTTCCGACGCGTCGCAGAACGGCCTCTGGCAGTACTGGAACCTCGAGAACAAGACCTTCCAGTTCACCGTCAACCGGACGTTCGCCGACGACCAGCCCGTGTCGGTGTCCGCCTACTTCCGCAACGTCGACCGGGTCGCGTACCGCCTCTACAAGCTCGACTCCGCGGCCCTCCTCAAGCGGATCGAATCGGGCGGGACGTACGCCAACATCCAGGAGCTGATCGGGACCGTGCCCGCGAGCGGCCGCGAGAAATTGAAAGAGTGGACCGACGAGCCCAAGCTCGATCCGAAGCGCCAGCAATCGGTCGAGGTCAAGGTCGACGTCCCCGGGCCCGGGCTCTACATCCTCCAGGCCGAGCACGACGAGATCCCGGTCGAGCTGGGCCTCGTCGTCGCCCGGTACGGCCTGATCGTGAAGTCGGCGCCCAACCGGACGCTCATCTACTCCGTCGACCGCCGCACGGGCCGCGCCGTCCCGAAGATGGCGCTCCGGCTCTCCGAAGGGGACAAGAGGTCCGCCGGGACGACCGGCGACGACGGCCTGCTGTCGCTCGATCGCGCCTTCACCGGCAGCGTCGTCGGGATCGCGGGCGACGAGATCGCCCTGACGAACGCCTGGTCCTACGGATCGGGCGAGGAGATGAAGACCTACGTGTTCACGGACCGGCCGATCTACCGTCCGAACCAGGCGGTTCACTTCAAGGCGATCCACCGCCTGCTCAAGCCCGGCGGCGAATTCGAGAACGTGGCGGGCAAGGTCGCGAAGGTCACGATCCGGGACCCCCGCAACAACGTTGTCTACGAGAAGGACCTCACCGCGGGACCCGCCGGATCCGTGGACGGGGAATTCCTCCTCGGCGACGAACCGCCCCTCGGGCACTACTACTTGTACTCCTCGCTGGGCGGCTACGGGCAGTTCCGGGTCGAGGAATACCGGAAGCCCGAGTACGAGGTGAAGGCCCGGTTCGAAGGCGGCCCGCGCCTCCAGGGCGAGGAGCTCAAGGCCGAGATTTCCGTCGACTACTACTTCGGCAGCCCGGTCGTGGACTCGGAAGTCTCGTACGAGATCCGCCGAAGCCCGTACTACAAGACCTATTGGCGCTGTTTCTACTCGGAATGGGACTGGTACGACGACGATGACGAGGACGAGGACGACGACGAAGGGCCGTCGGTCCGCAAGGGAGGCCGGGGAATTCGCGGCGGCTGGGGTCCCGAGGAAGTCGTGACGAAGGGGACGGGCAAGACCGACAAGCAGGGGAAGTTCCGGATGGCCTGCTCCACAACGAAGGCCGACAAGGATCACATCTACTCCGTGATCGCGCGTGTCGTCGACCGGAGCCGCCGCCAGGTCGAGGGGCGGGCCCAGGTCAAGGTCGCCCGGTCGAACCTCGAGCTGAACGTCGCCGCGAGCAAGTACCTCTACTCCCCCGGCGATCCGGTCGTCGTCAAGGCGAAGCTCACGGATCTCGAGGGCAAGCCCGTGCCGGAGCATGCCATCGAGATCTCGGCCACGACGGCCGCGTGGCGCCGCCGCGGCGACCAGGGGGAGTACGACCACACCGAGTTCTTCAAGGGCTCCGACCGCACCGATGCGCAGGGCGTCGCGGAGTTCGGGTTCCCCGCCGACAAGGAGGGGTACATCCGGTTCCGGTGCGTGGCGAAGGACGCGCGCGGGACGGAGATCTCCGAGGAGCGGTGGGTGTGGGTCTGCGGCCGCTCGTGGTCGGCGAACTTCCAGAATTTCACGGGGCTCGAGGTCCTGCCGGACCGCGAGATCTACAAGCCGGGCGAAACGGCCCGCGTGCTCATCACCACGCAGGTGAAGGCCGCCCACGTGCTCTTCACGGTGGAGTGCGACGGGATCTACCGCCACGAGCTCGTGAAGGTGAAGGAGCACTCCGCCGTGGTCGACGTGCCGATCGACGGCGCGCGCCACGCCCCGAACGTCTACTTCAGCGCGGTCACGATGTCGGGGAACGAGCTGCTGGCGAAATCGACGTCCGTCTCCGTGCCGCCCGTCGACCGCCTGCTCACCGTGAAGATCAAGACCGACCGGGAGAAGTACCGTCCCCGCGAGAAGGCGACGGTGACGGTGGAGGTGACGGACGCGGCCGGCAAGCCGGTCGCGACGGAACTCTCGCTGGGCCTCGTCGACGAGTCGATCTACGCGCTCCAGAAGGAGCTGGCGCCCGACATCCGCAAGTTCTTCTTCGCGAAGCGGTGGAACCGGGTCTCGCTCGCGTCCTCGATGCATTACTACGATCACGGTCGGGCCGGCGCGAAGGAGTTCGGGGCCGCGGCTCCCGCGGGCAGGGCCCGGGGATTGGCCCTGGACGAGGCCAAGGACAAGTCGTCGTTGCGCAAGTCGCCTGACAGGGACGAGGGCGGCATGGCCGAGACGGAGGTCCGGGGAAACTTCCCGGACACGTGGGCCTGGAAGCCGAACGCCGCGACCGACGCCGCGGGCCGGTTCACGTTCGAGACGGACGTGCCCGATTCGCTGACGACCTGGCGCGCGACGGTCCGCGCGGCGACCCCGGACACGCGCGTGGGGCAGGGGAAACTCGAGTTCATCGCCCGCAAGGAGGTCATCGTCCGGCTCGAGACCCCGCGATTCTTCACCCAGAAGGACGCGTGCATCGTGTCGGGCGTGGTCCACAACTACCGCGACGACGTGGACGAGGTCCGGGTCAGCCTCGATGCCGAAGGGATCGAGGTCGAAGGTCCGCGCGAACTGACCCTCAAGCTCGCGAAAGGCGAGGACAAGCGGATCGACTGGAAGGTCAAGGCGACGACGGCGGGTTTCGCGAAGCTCGTCGCGCGCGCGCTGACGCCGAAGGAGTCGGACGCGATGAAGCTGGAGATCCCGATCCTGCCGCACGGATCGCTCCAGACGATCACCAAGGCGGGCGCGGCGGAAGGTCCCGTCCGGGAGAAGATCGAGCTCCCCGCCACCGCGATCCGCGAGGCGACGGAGTTGACGATTTCCGTGGCGCCCTCGGTGGCGTCGCAGATCACGGGAGCGCTCGAGTACCTCGCCGGGTATCCGTACGGGTGCGTCGAGCAGACGATGTCCCGGTTCCTGCCGAGCGTCGTCGCGTCGCGCGCCCTGCGGCAGATGGGCGTGCGCAACGACAAGCTGGAGAAGGAGCTGCCGGGCATGGTCGCGGCCGGTCTCCAGCGCCTCTACAACTTCCAGCACCCCGACGGCGGCTGGGGATGGTGGGAGTGCGACGAGTCGCATCCCTACATGACCGCCTACGTGGTGTACGGGCTCGCGAAGGCGAAGGAGGCGGATCACGGGGTCGATCCCGAGGTCCTCCAGCGGGGAGTGCAGCGCCTCACGCACCTGGCGGCGACGATCCGGCGGGGCGACCGCAAGGAGGCGACCGACGACGACCTCTCGTACATCGTGTTCGCGCTCTCCGAGGCGGGCGCCCCGGACAAGGAGGCGCTGACCGATCTCTACGACCGCCGGGCCGGGTGCTCCGATTACGGGAGGGCGCTCCTGGCCCTCTCGCTGGCGCGCGACGGCCGGAAGAAGGAGGCGGGGGTCGTGCTGGGGAATCTCGACGAGTCCGCGAAGCAGGGCGAGGCCTACTGCTACTGGGAGGGCCACCGCCAGAAATGGCACTGGATGAGCCACTCGATCGAGACGACCGCGTACGTGCTCCGCGCGTACGGGATGGTCTCGCCGAAGGACGCCAAGATCCACAAGATCGTCCGCTGGCTGGCGGCGAACCGCCACGGCAACCGCTGGAACTCGACGAAGGACACGGCGGCGATCGTGTACGCGCTTTCCGAGTACGCGTCGGCGTCGGGCGAGCTCGACGCGGAGTTCGCGCTGACCGTGAAGGTGAACGGGAAGGACTTGATCTCCGCGAAGATCGACAAGTCCAACCTCCTGTCGTTCGACGGCACGCGCGTGCTCAAGGGCCTGGAGATCCCCGCGGGAGAGACGCAGGTGGAGATCGTGCGGGAGGGGAAGGGCGTCGTCTACTACTCGGTCCACCTGAAGTGCTTCAACGCGGCGGACACGTTCGCCCCGAGCGAGGGGACGGTCGCGATCTCGCGCGGCTACGCGAAGGTGCGGTGGGAGGGGAAGGAGAAGATCGTCGAGGAATTGAAGGAGGGGGCTACGCTGGTCTCCGGCGACATCGTGGAGGTGACGCTGGGCCTCGACGCGTCGGGGATGCACGAGTACATGATGATCGAGGATCCCATCCCGGCGGGCTTCGAGATCCAGAAGGAGGAGGACCGCTTCTACCACGGCTGGGGTTGGGGACGGGGCCGCTGGGGATGGTGGTACTCGCGGATCGAGGCGCGCGACGAGAAGGTGTGCGTGGCGGCGACGACCTTGAACGGCCACCAGTCGGTGAGCTACCTGCTCCGCGCGGAGACGCCGGGCGAGTTCCGGATCTTGCCCACCCGCGCGTGGAACATGTACGTCCCTGAAATAGCAGGAAGTTCAGGCGGATTCCGAATCAAGGTGGTCGATAAGAAGTGATATAGACTTCAGACTGAAGACTTCAGACTGCAGAAAAACCCGGAACTGAGAGCGACCTGGTGCGCACGACGATGTTGAAGGCGAAGAGCCCCGACGACCTCGTGAAGCAGTTGTCACCGGGATTGAAGACGCTCATGGAGCGCCTTCGCAAGTTCGTGAAGAAGCGGGCGCCGCAGCTCGAGGAGCAGGTGAAGTGGGGCGGCATCTGCTGGGTCGGACGGGGCGTCGTCTGTTACGCCCACCCGCTCGAAGACCGCGTCGACTTCGGCTTCTTCAAGGGCGTGCTGTTGAAGGATCCGGGCAAGATCCTCGAGGGCGACGGGAAGTTCCTGCGGCACGTGAAGGTGTACAAGCCGGCGGACATCCGCGAGAAGGAACTGGCAGACTTGCTCAAGCAGGCGGTAGTCGCGGATCTGTAACCGACTACTTCATCTCCAGACGCTTCAGCGCGGCGGCGGCTTCGCGACGAAGCCGCTGGAAGGGGCCCTGTTTCTCTATCGTCTTTATGGCCTCCGCGGCTCCCAGGCGTTCGAGCGCTTGAATCGCCCTGAGTCGGTGCAGGAGTTCGGGCGACTGGGGGAGCGGCTGGTCCAGGAGCGACAGGATGCGTTCCAGCCGGGCCTTCGCCTCGGCCCCGAGATCTCCCTTCA
>DASRJF010000017.1:0-10711 GCA_035649615.1 Planctomycetota bacterium
GTGAGAGGTTCCCTGGGAACCCAGAGCTCGAAAGGGCCGATCAGAAGTACAACGTGCTGAGTTCAAGGTTCAAGGTTCGTTCGAGGTCCAGGGTTCAACGTCACGATAGGCGGCCCCACGACGGCCTTGGACTCCGGACGCCGGACACACGTTGAACCTTGAACTTTGAACTTTGAACCTGTGTCGCATCCAAATCGGCCGGGTGAGAACTGCGGGAATCAATCTGGAGGCGACGCTAGAGCGTCTCCTCGAACCACGCGGCGGCGCGGTCCGCGGCGATCTTCATGAATTCGGGCACGTCGTAGAAGTCGGTCTGCGTGCCCTTGTCGATCCAGGCGAGCTGCTTGGGGCCCGCCAGCCGCGAGTGCACGGCTTTCACGTTGTCGGGCAGCGCGCAGCCGTCGCTGTGAACCATCAACGTCGGGACGGTGACCGACGGCGCCGCGGCGAGGCCGTTGAAACCGAGCCAGCTCAGCCACGACGTTTCGGCCATCTGGTTGCTCCACGGCTTCACGGCCCCGCGCGCGGGGTTGCCGTAGTAGTCCATCTTGAAGGACATGCCGGCTCGCTCATCGCCTTCCGCGTAGGCCGGGACCATGCGGAGCTTGCCGGTGCGGTGGTACTCGGCGAGCGCGTCGGCGGCGCGCTCCAGCCGCCGCGCGACCCCGTCCTCGCCGCCATAGAACGGCGCGACGGACGCCGTGTCGTGGAACCATCCCGCGACGGAGACGAGGCTCGCGATCCGCGCCGGTCCCGCCGCGGCCCGGAGCGCGTACTGGGCGCTCGCGCACACCCCCAGGTGGCCGATCCTGGGGCCGACGAACGAGAGCGAGGAAACGAAGTCGACCGCCGCCGCCAGGTCCCGCACCTTCTGCGTGGGCATCTCCCAGTGGCGGAGCGCGCCGCCGCTCGCGCCCCAGCCGGAAAAATCGAACGTGAACGCCGTGAAGCCGCGCTCGGCCAGCGCCCGCGCATAGCCGAGCGCCATCTGCTCCTTCACGTTGAGCCACGAACCGGTGACGACGACGCCGCGCTGGCGCGCGCCGAGCACACCGGCCTTGCGAACGAGGGTCCCGACGAGCGGCACGCCGTCGCTGGTGAAGACCATGGGAATTTCGTGCAGCATGATTCCTCCCGTCAAGGCCCGAAGAAGGGCGTTCGTGATCAGGAGACTTGTCTTCACATTTCACCTCCGGGCGGGGATGCGCGCGCTGATCAGCCACTCGCGGATGGCGCCCGCGAAATGGGGCACGTCGTCGGGGTGCCTCGATGAGATCAGGTTCCCATCGATGACGACGGGACGGTCCTTGATCCAGATGCCTCCGAACTCCTCGACGATGGGCTGGACGACGAGGTCCGGGTACTGATCGCCGAGGTGAAACCCCGTGACCGGCCGGTTTTTCACGATGCCGGACTTGGCGACCAGCATCGTCCCCCGGCAGATCGGCGCCACGAGCTTCCGCTCCCGGTTGAGGTGCCTGACAAAGGCCAGCACCTCTTCGCTCTCCGACAGCAGCGCCGGGCTCTTGGCGCCGCCGGGAACCAGCACGCCGGCGTAGTCGTCCGGATCGGCTTCATCGATCGTCTTCTGGACGTCGAGCAGCCCGATTCTCGAGAAGAACGAGTAGATCTCGATCGGCTGGCGTGACCGCGAGATGATTTCCGTCCGGACCCCGAGCTTCTCGATTTCGATTTTCGGCAGGAAGTACTCGGAATCCTGGAATCCGTCGGCCACGAGGACGGCGAACTTCACGCCTTCATTGTCCGTCATCGGTTCAACCTCCATAAATCAGCGCTTCACACCGCCGGTCGCCGTTGACGACTCCGCCAGTTCCGCCGCCACGGCGTCTGCCCCGTTGCCTATGAGAAACGTGAGCTTGCCGGCGGGGAGAACGGCGGTCATCCGGGAAACGAGTTCGTTCTTTTCGCCTTCCGTGAGTTGAGGCCGCCCCGCGGCCAGGCGGCGAACCTCATCGCGGAAGTGATTGAGGTACCGCCGCTGCTTGTCGAGGAGTTCACTCCCGCCGGCGGGGCCGTGCCCGGGATACAACCGCCCCCCGGCGAGCGGCCGGCGCACGCGCTCGAGGCTGGCCAGCCATTCGGTCGTGTGGCCGTCGCTGACATAGGAGTGCTCATCGTTGAAGACCAGGTCGCCGATGAAGACGTAGGTCTCCTGGCCGTCGCGAGCGATCCAGTACGCGTCGTGGTGCGATTCTCCGGGCCCGAGGTCGTGGGCCGTGAAGCGCACACCGTCCACCGTCACGGTCACTCCGTCGGCCACGGTGCGATTGGGGAACGTGCGAACCGCGGGCCACTCCTCCTTGAAAAGGCCCTTCCACTGTTTCTCCTTGCGGTCGTCCCATTCGCGGATCACCCGGTCCACTCCGGGCGTGGCGTAGATGGGCGCCGGCGGGCGTCCGGAAACGAGTTCGGTCAGACCGTTGTAGTGGTCGGGATGGCCGTGGGTGATGAACACGGCCAGCAACGGCTTCGACGTCGAGTCGACCAGGGCGCGCAACCGCCGGCCGTCGGTGACGGTGAGCGTGGCGTCGACCACGATCACGCCGCGCCCGGTTTCGAGCACGTACGCGTTCGCGAAAATCCCGGACGGGGTCGAGACATAGGTGCGCAGTCGGGCGGTGTCCGGCGCTCCCTTCGTGGCGCCGTCCTCCTTCGACGCGGGCGGGCCCGCGCAAGCCGTCGCCCCCAGCGCGAGGGCCGCGGCGATGACCGTGCGAAACACCATGACAGTCCTCCTTATTGGCTTTTTAAAATCTGGAGCGTGGCCTTCACGATTCGATCGAGGTTCCTCTCCACGAATTTCACCATGTGGGGCGCGCGGAGATGCGCTTCGCTGTCCTTGAGGGTCCGCCACCGCTCCAGCGTGACGATGACGTTGTCCCGGGGCGGAGCTTGCGCGGGGAGTTTCGTTGGAATCTCCGTCGCCACGAGGTACTCCAGGCATCCTTCCTCGGCCTTGATCTTGGGCGCCAAAGTCGCCAGATCGGCGATGACGGCGTCGCGTTCCCCGGGCCTGACTTCGACGGTCGCCGCTACGTGGATCATCGTGTCTCCCTCGTTCGCCGACTCCCGGCGCCGCGCGCCTGACCTAGGAATACCCCTTGACCGGTCATGGCAGCAATGACATAAATCCCTGAAATGCTGCCATCGCCCACGAACGTCCGATCGAGACTCCGGCACATCGTGTTCGTCGCCTATGAAGGGATGGTGCTGCTGGACCTGGCGGGGCCGCTGGAGGCGTTCAACATTGCGGCCAAATTCGTGGCGGGGAAAGAGGGCCCGGTTCCCTACGAATGCACGGTCGTCTCCGCGCGCGGCGGACCCGTGCTGACGTCGGCCGGCGTTTCCGTGGATACCGAGCCGGCGAAGGCTCTCGACAAAGCGCCGATCGACACCCTCATCGTCCCGGGCGCCACGCTCGTCGACGATGTCACGCGGGACCAGGCGGTGGTCCAGTGGGTCCGCCGGAAGGCGGCGGATTGCCGACGCGTGTGCTCCGTGTGCTCGGGCACCTTCCTGCTCGCGGAGGCGCGCTTGCTCGACGGGCTCCGGGCGACCACGCACTGGCTGCAGTGCGGGCTGCTTTCGAAGCGGTACCCGTCCGTCGCCGTCGAGCCCGACGCCATTTTCGTTCGCGACGGCTCGATGTGGACCTCCGCCGGTGTCGCCACGGGAATCGACCTCGGGCTGGCGCTCATCGAGGAGGATCTCGGTCACAAGGCGGCGGTGGCGGTCGCCCGCGTCCTGGTGGTCTACTTGAAGCGTTCCGGAGGGCAGTCGCAATACAGCGCGATCCTGGCCGGGCAGGCCGAGTCCGATGATGACGACTTCGCCCGACTGGAGCTCTGGATCGGCGAGCATCTGACGGAGGACTTGGGCGTCGAGGCCCTCGCCGAGAAGGCCCACATGAGCCCGAGGCATTTCGCGCGCGTCTACGTCGCCCGGCGGGGGCTCACGCCGGCGAAGGCGGTCGAGGCGATCCGCCTCGACGCGGCCCGCCGACTCCTGGAGTCGTCGCAGACCCGGATCAAGACCGTCGCCCGGCAATGCGGGTATCGCACGGAAGAGCGGATGCGCGTGACCTTCATCCGGAACCTGGGAATTTCGCCGCGAGATTTCAGGGAACGGTTTGCCTCGGCGCGATTCGCTTCGGAAGGAGACCGCCGCCGCGGGCGCGGGACCAAGATCAGTCATGATCTGAACGTCTTCGCCGGGACTCGGCGTTGACTCCGAACCGGACTACCTTGGCGGTTTCGGCAAAGCCCGTCCCCCTCGCCGGCCTCAATGCTCCTCGCGAATGATCCGGATCAGATCCACCTTCCCGGGGTCGAACGCGAGGCGGTGCTTGAGATCGCTGTCGGCGACGTCCGGCTCCTCGTAGCTCCAGGCCGCGTTTTCCGACAGCCTTCCGTTGGCGAGCGTGTAGTACGAGGCCTCGCCCCGGGTGGGACACACGGTCTTGAGCGTCGAGCGGTAGAGCCGCGCCATGTTCACGTCGCGGCGCGGGAAGTAGTAGACATGCCCGCCGTTGCCGTCCGCGAGGCGCAGGGCTTCCCGGCTGTCGGCGATGATCTCGCCGAAGAAAATAACCTGGACGCGGGGGCCGGACATGGTTGTTGTCATCGCCGAATGCTCGACCTTGCTATCGCCGCCGAATCTCCATCCTCACGTCGAAAATGCGTATATGATCCAGTCGCATTGAACTTTCCCACGTCGATTTGGACCCGGATCCTCCAGGTCCGGAAGGACCCGGAAGGCGTGAAGGACCTGGTCGTGCGGCGCTACCGCCCGGCGGTCTACGAGTTCGCCCGGAAGCGGGGCCTCAGCCACGAAGACGCCGAGGACGTCGCGCAGGAGGTTTTCCTCCGGGTCTGCGCCGAGGGGTTCCTCGAGCGGGCCGACCGGCAGAGGGGGAAATTCAGGGCGCTCCTCCTCGCGGTCTCGCGGCACGTCATCGCCTCGCACCAGCGCCGCACCCTGGCCGCCCGGCGGGACCGGCGCCGCGAGGTGGCGCTCGAGGACTTCGAGTTCCCCGCGGACATCCCCCCGGACGGCGACTTCGACCTCGCCTGGGCGAAGAACCTGGCCCAGCTGGCGATGGAGCGGCTGAAGGGGAAGCCGTCGCTCGACCTGCTCCTCGCCCGCATGGAAGGGGCCACCGCCAAGGAGCTCGCGGCCCGGGTGGGGAAGACGGAGCACGCCGTGGAAACCGCCCTGTACCGGGTGAAGGAAAGCCTGCGCCGCGAGATCGAGCGCCTCGTCGCGGAATACAGCAATGAGGCGGACGTCGATGACGAGCTGGGCGCGATCCTGAAATACCTGTGAGGTCCCGGGTCGCGCCGCGATGGTGAAGTATGAGCGGTGACACGCCGAGTCCGGATCCCCTCGACGCGTTGCTCCAGTCGCTGTACGGCCCGCCGGCGGTGGAGGAAATCCTCCGGCGCGACCGCGAGTTTGCGCAATCGCTGCTCGCCCGGAAGCTCGCCACCCGGGAGGCGGTCGAGGCGTGCCTTCGCGAACAGCGCGAGGCCGCTCGCGCCGGGGCGAAACCCGTGCCGCGGTTGAGAAAGCTGCTCATCCAGAAAAAGATCCTCACCG
Source organism: Planctomycetota bacterium (assembly GCA_035649615.1). Classification (GTDB taxonomy): domain Bacteria; phylum Planctomycetota; class MHYJ01; order MHYJ01; family JACPRB01; genus DASRJF01. The sequence continues at coordinate 5,620 of DASRJF010000017.1, forward strand.
CCACGCAAGTCGCGCAAGCCGCGGAATCGGTGGACTCGTCCCCCGTTGACCTGCCCCCCGGACCCGGCGTCGCCCGCCTGGGCGACTACCTCTGCCTCGAGAAGGTCGGATCGGGAGGCATGGGGGAGGTGTGGAAGGCGTGGGACACCGTCCTGGGCCGGCCCGTGGCGCTCAAGCTCTTGAAGGCGGCGGATCCGGACGAGCTGGCGCGATTCCGGCGCGAGGCCGAGCTCTCCGCGAAGCTCGCTCATCCCCACATCGCGGCCATCTACGGGATCGGGAGCGAGGGCGGCCGTCCCTACCTCGCGATGCAATACGTGGAAGGAAGGACCCTCGACAAGATCCCGAGAAAAGACCGGAGGCTCCTGGTCCGGCACATCCGGGACGCGGCCCGCGCCGTGGAGTACGCCCACCGGCAGGGAATCATCCACCGGGATCTCAAGCCCTCGAACATCATGATCGGCGGAGATGAACAGGTTTTCATCCTGGACTTCGGGCTGGCGCGGAAGATCGAGGGCGTCGAAAAGGTGACCGCGTCCGGAATCATCCTCGGAACGCCGGCCTACATGAGTCCGGAACAGGCGAGAGGCGCGGAGATCGACCTCCGGTCGGACGTGTACGGCCTGGGCGCGACGCTGTACGAACTCCTGTCGGACCGGCCGCCGTTCCCGGGCCGGACCGTCTTCGAAATCATCAAGCGCATGGAAGACGAGGACCCCGCGCGGCTCCCGGTCGACCGGGACTTGGACGCCATCGTCCTGAAATGTCTCGAGAAGGATCCCGCGAAGCGATATCGAAGCGCGGGAACGCTCGCGAACGACCTGGACCGGTACTTGAAGGGGGAACCGGTCCTCGCGCGGGCGCCCGGCGTGGCCTACCGCCTCTGGAAGAGACTGGCGAAGCGGAAGGCGCTCGCCGCGGCGGCGGCCATCGCCGTCCTGCTGGGAGGAGCGGCGCTTTTCTGGGTGCGGCGCGCGACGTCGGCCGAGGCCAACGCGCTGGCGGGACTGCGGAGGCAGACGCAGACCGCGCTGCTGGCGGTCCTGGAGGTGAGGCGGTCGGGACGGACGGAGCATGCGAAGGCGTTCGTGGATCGGACGGCGGAGGCGTGCCGCGAGGCGATGGGTCTCCATCCGCAGAGCGCGGAACCGCACTACCGGCTGGGTCGCATGTTTCGGGCGGTGATGGACGACGCCAAGGCCCTGGAGGAGCAGAACCGCGCGCTCGAGAAGGAACCCCATTATGGCCCCGCGCTTTACGAGCGGGGCGTCCTCCTGTCGCGGAAATACCGGCAACGCGCGGAGGAGCTGGTGCAGGCCGCGCTGGCCGTGGAAGGGAGGAGGCTGGCGGGAGACGGGGAGGTGAAGCCGGGATCGGAGGTGCGGCGGCCGGACTGGCGGAAGCTGGCGGAGAAGGACGGCCGGGCGAAGGGGTTGATGAACCAGATGAAGTCGGACCTCGGCAAGCTGGAAGCCGGCGCGGAGGGATTGTCGGCGGGGGAACGATCGTGCGCGCGGGGTCTCATGGCCTGGTCGGAGCGGAAGGACGAGGAGGCGGTGAGGCTCCTGGGCGCGGCGGTGGCGGCGGACCCGGGACTGGAGGAGGGACACGAGGCGCTGGCGGGACTGCACGAGGAGCGGGGCCGGTACGAAGAGGCCATCCGCGCTTGGACCGCGGGGCACGACAAGGATCGCGGGTACATCCCGCACCTCTTGGGTCGCGGCGGCGCGCGACTCTCCTGGGGGAGCGAGAAAATCGTCCGCGGGGAAAATCCCTCGGCGCTGTACGGCGAGGCGATCGAGGACTTCGGCGAAGCCTTGAAGCAGGATCCCGCCCGGGCCGAGGCGTGGCGGGGTCGCGGATCCTCGCGCTTGAACCTGGCTTCCTACAAGGAGGACCACGGGGAGTTCGCGACGAAGCTGTTCGAGGAGGGATTGGGCGATCTCGACCAGGCGCTGAAACGAAACCCGGAGAGCGCCATGACGTGGCGCAGCCGCGGCCTGGGGCGCTTGAACTGGGGCATCTGCCGCGCCCGCAGCGGGGAGGAACCGGCGGATCAATTCCGGGAGGCGATCGAAGACCTGAACGAGGCGCTCCGGAGGAATCCCGACGACGTCGAGACCTGGGTCAGCCGGGGCTTCGCGCGATCAAACGTGGGGATGCACCAGAAGATCCGAGGCGAGGATCCGACCCGGGTGTACCAAGCGGCCATCGAGGATTTCGGCGAGGCGCTCAAGCGGAATCCTGACTGCCTCGGGGCGTGGCAGGGGCGCGGATTCGCGCGCGTCCACACGGGAACCCACCGGATGCTCCGCGGTGAGGACCCCTTGGCGCCCTTGCGGGACGCGATCCACGACTTCGAGGCGGCGATCCAGCGGGACGCCGGCGACGCCATGTCGTGGCTGGGGAGAGGCGGGGCGCGATCCTCCTGGGGTTTCTACAACCAGGCCCACGGGGAGGATCCGAAGCTGCAGTGGCGGGAGGCGATGGAGGATCTGACGGAGGCGCTCCGGCGGAATCCCGAACAGCCGGTGGCGTGGCAGTGGCGGGGCGATTTGCGTTCGAATTGGGGGAACTACGCCCTTCGCTCCGGAGAAGAACCGACCGGGCACTGGCGGGGGGCGATCGAGGACCTGGGCCAGGCCGTGAAGCGGGCCCGCTTCCTCGACAAGGGCTGGGGCTCGCTCGGCGGAGTGCACCTGATGTGGGCCTACTACAAGGTCGAGCGCGGCGAGGACCCGACGGAGCTCTTTGCGAAGGCCCTCGAGAATTATGCGCGCGCGATCGAAATCAATCGAAGGGATTCATCCAACTGGCACTTCCAGGGGAGCGCCTACCGCCGTCGCGGGCTGTGGAAGGCCTCGCGAAAAATGGACGGCTCCGCGGATTTTCGCGCGGCCCTGGAGAGCTACAGGGAGGCCGTGCGGCTGAACGGCCGCCTGGAGGCCACGCTCCGGCCCCACATCGAGGAATGCCTGCAACGGCTCGCCACGCATGGCGACTTCTGACTCCGGGATTCTGTCTTTGGGTTTCTGTCCGCGTCGCTGATTTGAGATTTGTGATTTGCGATTTGCGATCAGGCCCTGCGACGACGAAGCGGAGTTCCAGGCGGATGCGAGGCCGGAGCGGTGACCGCGAAGTCTATGGCAGCAGCTTCAGCGCCTCCGCGGGCGGCTCCACCTTCGTTTCGCCGATCTTGGTGATCTCGGCGGTAATGCCCAGCGCGCAGAAGCCCTTGCGCTCCGCGTTGTCGTCTTCGTGGTAAAACGTGTACTTCCCCCCGATGCGGGCGTGGACCTTCCGCACCAGGCCCTCCTGGATCCAGAGGCTGCCGACGCCCGACACCTTCTGGAACGAGAGGTTGCCGCGCTTGACCAGCTCGTCGAAGGGACCCTGCAGAATGTTGAACGCGGCCGTGTCACTCAGGTCCCCTTCGTACAGGACGCTCGGCTTGCCATCGATCGACGGCGATCCCACGCGCTTGATCGATGAGAACGCGGTCGCGAGATTCGTCAGCCGCTCGATGTTCGCGCGATGGACGAGGTGGTCGAGCCGGATGAGCTGGCTCAGCGCCTCGCGTCCCTTCGTGACGTTGCCTTTCCTCCAGCGGCGGCCGTCCTCGGCCTCGAACGCCTCCTTGATCGCCTGCTTCACCGGCGAGGTGAACGCGTCGTAGCCGAGCCAGCCGCTCTGGGTCTTGACCGCCACCTTGTCGCCCTTGCGGTAGATCTCGAACATCCCGTCCTGCGCGTGGAAGACCCCGCCGGAGTACTCGCCCTTGACGGTCGCGCCCGCGAGCTCGTCGCGCGCGGATTCGAAGTTGGGGATGTCCGCGACGGGTTTGATGACATAGGTGAAGCCCTTCTCGGCCGTGGCCTTGATGGCGGCCGCGAGGTCGGCATCGGCGGTCGTGTCCTGGGCGGTGGCGAGCATGAGCGACGCGGCGAGGGCGAGCATCTTCATGGCGAATCTCCGTGAATGCGAGTCGCGATCCTAGTCCCGTCGTCTAATGCGAGGCAAGATATACGAAATTCTACGGGGGCATCGCCATGGTGCTAGCGGGCGCGATCATGACTTTGGGCTTGGCGCTCCAGGAACCCCCTTCATGGACCGCGAGGGCGGAGTCGACGGCCGACGGCGTCCGGGTCGAGGTCCAGAGCCCGACCGAGGATTTCTGGTTCAGCGTCGGCGCCTTCGGCCGGTACTCGTGGCCGGGCGGCGCGCTGGAGGACCATGACGTCATCATTTCCGGCAACACGGTCATCATTCCCGACCACCTGCGCTACAGCGATCTCTTCGACCCCGGAGGGGGATTCTCGATCGAGGCCAGCGCGATGATCTTCCGGCCGCCGCCCCCTCGCCAGGGAGCCTACGGTCAGGCGCTGCCGAGGGGACCCTACGCCGGCTTCTACGCGGCCCTCCAGGTCGATTCCTACGAAGGCGATGGCACCCACGACGCGGGGTCGTTCATCGAACCGGGCGACCTGGACCTGGCCACGATCCTGGTCGGGCTCAAGGTCACGACCGACGTGGACAGCGGGCTCTTCGGCGAACTGCGCCTCGGCGTGGGCATGGTCCGGTACGAGGCCGTCACCGCGCGCGTCTCGCTGAACGGCGGGGGCGAGGAGACGCAGGAGCTTTTCGGGGAGTCCCAGGCGTTCGCGTCAGAATTGCGCTTCCGCTTCAGCGCCCGACTGGGGCTGCTCGGCCTGGTCGGTGGCCTCGGCTTCCGGTACATGGGCGGCCCGGAAGAGGGGGACGGCGCCGTGGGAAACCTCATCGACCCGGGGGCGTTCTGGTCGGTCGACGTCGACTTGGGCGTCGAGCTCGGATTCTAAGACTACTTCGGGGGCGCGACGGACGACACCTTCGCCTGGAGCGCCGCGAGTTCCGCCACCAGCGCATCGGCGGCGTCGGCAAATCCCTTCTGGTCCTTCCGGATCTCGTCCAGCTCGCCCTTCAAGGCCGCGGCCGACGACATCGTGAAGTCCGACTCCATGAACCGGCGGCAGTCCTCGAGAGACCCATAGATCGGCGCGAACGCGTTGCGCGCTTCCTGGGCTTTGCCGTTCAGGGTCATGAACGCGTCCAT